>WFZU01000153.1 GCA_015489405.1 Bacteroidales bacterium | reverse complement strand
GCACTGGTATCAAGTAGGAGCACAACCTACCGATACCGTGAGAGCTATCCTGAAATACAAGGGTATCCTCTACAAAAATCATCTCCAAAAAGGAGTCCAAAAAGGTGCGATGACACAAGAGCAAGCCGATGTCAAATTCAACGAATGGCTCAAAGGAAAAGAAGCCCAAATCGAGCAAAAGAGAAAGGACATTGAGCTGAGCAAAAAAGAAAAGAAAAAAGAACGCCTTGCCGTTGAAAAGAAAATCAACGAAGCCAGAGCGGAAAAATACGCTGAAATGAGGGCTGCCGAGTTGAAAGCCAAGGAAGAAGAGTTGAAGGCTAAGGCTGCCGAAGCTAAAGCCGCTCTCGAAGAAGCCGAAGCTAAAGCTGCCGGCATGGAGGACAAAGCCCCGGAAAATCCAGCAGAAGAAGCCGCTGAGGAAAGCGCAGAATAAACATTTCTCGAATGAATAAAGACGATTTTTATTCACTGGGAAAAATCACTAAAACATCAGGTTACAAAGGTAGCCTGATGTTTTTTTTTGATGTGGATGACATCCAACGATACAGGGATTTGGAAAGCGTTTTTTTGGAGATAGACCAACAATTAATACCTTTCTTTATCGAACAATTGCGTATCAAATCGCCTCAAAAGGCATTTGTCAAATTGCAAGGGGTGGACAGTCTCGAAAAAGCCCAAACCCTTGTCAATACCGAAGTTTTTCTCCCGCTGACAATGCTTCCGCAACTCTCCGGCAAAGACTTTTATCACCACGAAGTAACCGGATTCACTGCCGTAGATGCTTCCTTCGGAGAGATCGGAACGATAAGGGAAATTCAGGATTTGAAGACTCAATCCATCTTCGTCATCTCCCACCGGGGGCAAGAAGTCTTAATCCCCTATCATAAAGATTTTATCGAAAAAGTGGACCGGACGAATAAACGACTCCACTTCCGTACTCCCGAAGGCTTGATAGAACTCTATTTGGACGCTTCCGGGGAAGAATGAAAAACGACAAAGACCTCTTTCGATTCAAACAATTTACGGTCTCCCACGCTGAAAGTGCTATGAAGGTGGGGACGGACGGCGTACTGCTCGGAGCTTGGGTGGATTACCCCAATCCCCGCAACATTCTGGATGTCGGAACCGGAAGCGGAGTCATTGCACTTCAAATGGCACAGCGGTTTCCCGCTGCGCATATCACCGGCATCGAAGTGGACGAAAAAAGTGCCGGAGAAGCCACCGGAAATATGCAACGAAGTCCCTGGGCGGAAAGGCTTCGCTGTATTCACCGGGACATCCGGGAATATGCCCGCACTACACCCGGGAAATATGACCTTATCGTCAGCAATCCTCCGTTTTTTGAAGATGACTTACCCTCACAAAATCCGCGACTGAGCAAAGCCAAACACAATATTAATCTCCGTTTTGAGGAACTTTTTGACAGCATCGACAGACTCCTTCACGAGGATGGGATGTTTGCCCTCATTGTCCCGTGGGAAAAACGCTCGAAAATAGTACGGCTTGCCGGCGAAAAAAATCTCTACTGCCATCGCGAATTGGTCATATATCCGAAAGCTTCTAAGAACGCAAATCGCACAATATTAGAATTTTACAAAACCGGAGCAATTTGCCGGAAAGAAGAACTGCACATTTATACAGAACAGAATCAATACACTGCGGACTATCGAAATATATGCAAGGATTTCTATTTAAATTTTTAACAAAGATTAATTCTCACTTTGATTTTTTTGAGTAATTTTGGCGACTGTTAAAAAAAGAGATATAGAATGGTTGAAACATTAAAAATAGGAACCCTTCGTTGGCACTACATTCCGGAACCGGTCGAAGAAGATTTCGAGTGGCTGGAAAAAGAGTTCCATTTTCACCCATTGGATATCGAAGACTGTAAATTCCAATTCAATCAACGCCCCAAGATTGATATTTACGACGACTATTATTTTCTGATTCTCCATTTTCCCTATTACGATAAGTTTAACAAATTCATCAAAACACGCGAAATAAAAATCTTCTGGGGGCAAGATTTTATCATTACGGTAGGCAAGCCTCACTGGGTTGTTTCCAAGATATTTGAAGAAGGACAATATCAAGCTAAAAACAATATTGAATTCGAGGTAGCCAGTAGTGATGCGCTGCTCTATGCCATTCTGGAAAGGCTGATGAAAGCCACCTTGAGTATGCTCAAAAAGATAGGCGAAGATATTGACCGCAGCAGCAAACAGATATTTGAAAAAAGCACTATCAAGACCATTGAACACATTTCCATAACGCGCAGGAACGTGATTGTGCTCAACACCATATTCAAACCTCAACTTCCGCTATTCAGTCATTTTGAGTCCGGACGCATCAAAGGATTTGCCCATAATATGGAAACCTACTGGGGTAATATTTTGGACTATTACAAAAACATGTGGGACCGCACGGAAGATTATGCGGAAATGATCGAGGGGCTGGCACAAACGTTTGACTCTTTACAGGCAAATAAGACCAATGAAATCATGAAAATCCTTACTTTGGTCTCGGCTATCATTCTACCACTGACTTTTATTACGGGGCTTTACGGGATGAATGTACTCCTCCCCTTTCAACATGCGCCCGCTGCTTTTTGGGGAATCATCATCTTTATGTTATTGCTATCTGCATCACTAACATACTATTTTAAAAGGAAAGATTGGTTATAAAACAATATTTTATGAGAAAAAGAATCATTTTTGTTGTACTCCTCGCCGTTTTCTCCGGCACTTTCCTGCAAGCGCAGGAAAAGGCTGACAAACACAAGGATATGAGCTGGGGGATAGATATTTACCATGATATTTGGCAAGGCTTGCCCGAAGATATGGAAACCCATACCATATTACCCGGATTTAATGCTTTCGCCCTGTACAATTTTCAGATCGGCAAAAGTGCTTTTGATTTTTCCGCAGGACTCAGCTTGGGAACACACAATCTGAAAAACAATACGCTGCTGACGCCGGATACCAACGGCATTAGCACATTTAAGCTCATTCCGGATTCCGTATCATACAAGAAATCAAAACTGGCATTGACTTATTGGGATATTCCGCTGGAAGTGAAATATCAAAGCAAAAACGGCATTTTGATAGGATTGGGTTTTAAATACGGTTTTTTGCTCAAAGCACAAACGAAATACAAAGGAGACAATCCGGCAACGGAAGCTGCCGACATGTTGACCACCAAACAATCGGGACTTCCCAATTTTGAATCTAATCGCTACGGGGTAACATTCCGTGCCGGATATAAAAAAGTTTCCCTTTTCGGCTATTATTCTCTCTCGAGAGTTTTCACCCCCGGCAGAGGACCGGAGATGTTTCCCATATCCGTAGGAATCACATTTTTCCCATACTAAAATGAAAAGGATGACCAATCAAGATGAAAAATATGCCAAAAGACGGCTTCGCAGTTCGTATATTACGACGGTAATCTCTATTGCCCTCGTTCTCTTCGTGCTCGGGCTGCTGGGACTTATCATCTTGCATACGAAAAAACTCTCCGACTATGTCAAAGAGAATATCGGTTTCTCCGTCATTATGAAAGATAATGTAAAAGAAGCCGGCATCCTCAAACTTCAAAAAACTTTAGATGCCAATCCTTGGGTAAAATCGACCGAATATATCACCAAAGAACAGGCTGCCAAAGAATTTCAAGAAGCTTTGGGAGAGGATTTTGTTTCGTTCATCGGCTACAATCCCCTGAAACCTTCCATTGAGGTAAAGTTCAAAGCCTCCTATGCTAACAATGACAGTATCAGCAAAATAAAGGCAAAAATACTGCACAACAAAAATGTCAAGGAGGTTTATTATCAAAAATCCCTGGTAGAGGCGATCAATAAAAATGTCCGGAAAATCGGCATCATTTTGCTGGGGTTCAGCGCCCTGATGCTCATCATTGCCATCGGGCTGATTAATAACACCATTCGCCTTGCGGTTTATTCCAAACGTTTCATTATTCGCAGCATGAAACTGGTGGGGGCTACCTACGGGTTTATATCGAGTCCTTTCGTTCGAAAAGGGATTTTGCAAGGCTTTGTTGCCGCTCTATTGGCAATTATGCTCCTGGGAGTCGTTATCTATTTTGCATCCAAGGACCTGCCCGGAATTGTCGATTTGCACAATGTAGATATTTTTGCCGTTCTTTTCTTGGGGGTAATCCTCTTGGGAATGCTTATTACATGGCTTTCCAGTTATTTCGCCGTGCGAAAATATATTAAAATCAAAACGGATAAATTATACTATTAAAACCTCGAAAAAATGAAGAAAAAAGAAAAAAAGAAAGAAGAAGCACCTTCCTTGCTCATCCTCGGAAAAGAAAACTACAAATGGATGTTTATAGGTCTGGGTATCATTTTTTTGGGCTTCCTGCTGATGCTTGGAGGGGGCTCGGACGACCCCAATGTATTTGATGCGGATGCATTGTTTAGTGCCCGGAGAATCACGATAGCCCCTATTCTCATTGTGCTGGGCTTCGTTGTAGAGATATATGCCATTATGGCCAATCCCCGAAAAACAACATTACCCAAAAAATCATAATATTATGACCTGGATAGAAGCGCTCATCATCGCTATAGTTGAAGGGATTACGGAATTTTTGCCGGTCTCTTCCACCGGACACATGATCATCACGGAAGGTGTCCTGGGCATGGAAAGCAATGATTTCGTGCAAGCCTTTCTTATCAACATTCAATTCGGGGCGATCTTGTCTGTCGTGGTGCTCTATTGGAAGCGTTTTTTCCAGTCGTGGGATTTTTATTTCAAACTCTTTGTTGCCTTTTTGCCGGCGGCATTTTTCGGGCTCTTGCTCAACGATTATATAGAGTCTCTCTTGGAGAGTGTGTATGTCGTCGCCGTGATGCTCATTCTCGGAGGCATCATATTGGTTTTCGTAGATAAATGGTTCACCAAATTTGACAAAGACCAAAGTATCAGCTATCCGAAAGCGCTGAAAATAGGTCTGTTTCAAGTCTTGGCAATGGTGCCCGGAGTAAGCCGTTCGGCAGCCACCATTATCGGAGGTATGACCCAAAAATTGAACCGCAAAACAGCCGCCGAATTTTCGTTTTTTCTGGCTGTACCGACCATGTTTGCCGCCTCGGCATACAAACTGCTGAAAAATTATGAAGCCATCAACACGGATAATATAGGCATATTGATTTTCGGTAATATTGTTGCCTTTTTCGTAGCCCTTTTTGCTATCAAATCATTTATCAATTATCTGACCAAACACGGTTTTGCTGTCTTCGGATACTACCGGATAGTGATTGGATTGGTGATTATCGCCCTCTATTTTATGGGGGTGGATTTAAGTGTATCGTAGGCTTTCATTGCTTCCCTTCGCCGGACTATCCGGCGCAATCATAATAAAAAAGCCCATCTGTGTGGATGGGCTTTGTAA
The DNA here is from genome assembly GCA_015489405.1 of Bacteroidales bacterium. Lineage (GTDB taxonomy): Bacteria > Bacteroidota > Bacteroidia > Bacteroidales > S143-32 > S143-32. The sequence goes on along the minus strand of WFZU01000153.1, from coordinate 14,641 downwards.
TGCTATTATCTAAAAAAATTACGAAAGAATCTCCCGTACTATCGAAGAGATTATTTTATTATCCGCCTTTCCGGCGAATTGTTTAGTGGCGATCCCCATCACTTTGCCCATATCTTTCATGGAGCTTGCTCCGGTGCTTGCAACAATCTTCTCAATCTCAGCACGCAAACTTGCTTCGTCTAACTGTTCCGGGAGGTATTTTTGAATAATATTCAATTGGAAAAGTTCGTCAGCCGCCAGGTCTTCACGCCCCTGCTTTTGATACACTTCAGCGGCATCTTTGCGTTGTTTGACAAGACGTTGCAAGATTTTTATCTCCGCTTCTTCGCTCAACGCTTCCTGTCCGCCTTTTTCGGTTTTGGCAAGCAAAATTGCCGATTTCACTGCACGGAGAGCATTCAGCGCCTCCTTGTCTTTGGCTTTCATTGCAGTCTTAATATCCTGATTTACAGTTACTTCCAGACCCATATTATTATTTTTTCGATTCAAAATATCCCTAGCTTTCACAGGCTCCGTTAATCCGCCCTATTGTGCAAATACGTGTTTTTCGTTTTCACTTCCCCTTGTTCGCCGGAATTATCAAGATATTTGTGCGAGAGTTGATTTTTATCTTCCATCTCCGCCACATCTTTGAGTTCTACCTCTTTTCTTAGATAGGCAGGCACCTGTTCCATCTCCGCAAGCGTAGAAGGCGATATGTTATAGCTCAAATCTTTTAGACGGTTTTTAATCCCGTTGGCACGTTCTTCCCCAAACTCTTTCGGTTTCGGGGCAGCATCGTCCTTCACCCCTTTTTTGCGTATCAACACCAGGCTGTCAATTTGGGAACTGTCCACATCCTCTTCGTTTACAGCTTGTAAATTTATATCATCGTCGAGATTCGCTTCCGGTGTTTCCGGTGCAGATGGCGTATCTTTTTTCTTTAAGGTAATTCCGGTGAGGGTTTCCTGATGAGGAACTGCCGGGGCTTCTTGGTATTCCTCTTTCGGGTCTTCCAAAGACAAGACTTTTTTCTTTTCCGGTACTTCGGTTTCCGGCTTCGGTTTACTGTTTTTATTGAAACCGGTAGCCACGATCGTAACCTTAATCTTATTACCCAGTGAAAGATCTTCGCCCATACCCCAAATGACTTCGGCGGTATTGCCGGTTTCATCTTGGATATAATCGGTGATATCGGAGACCTCATCCATACTCAGTTCATCTTCACCATAAGAGAGATACAGCAAAATACTTTCCGCACCTTTAATATGATTATCATTCAGCAGCGGAGATGAGAGTGCTTCTTCCACCGCATTGATGGCACGATTTTCACCTTCGGCTTCCGCCGAACCCAGGATGGCGGTACCGCTGTCGGTCATCACGGTTTTGACATCTTGCAAATCCACATTCACATGCGCCGAGACGGTAATGATTTCCGCAATACCTTTTGCCGCTGTGGTCAGCACATCATCGGCTTTGTGAAAAGCCTCCGTAATCTTCAGATTGCCATATATTTCCCTCAGTTTATCATTACTGATAATAAGCAGGGCATCCACATTTTTTCTCAATTCTTCCAGCCCGGCTTGTGCTTGCATCTTACGTCTTCTCCCTTCGAAACTGAAAGGCACGGTAACGATAGCCACGGTCAGAATATTCATTTCGCGTGCCAAAGATGCAATCACGGGAGCAGCCCCCGTACCGGTACCACCGCCCATACCGGCGGTAATGAAAAGCATCTCTGTATTTTTTTCCAATATTTCACGGATTTCATCCAAATGGTCCAAGGCTGCCTCTCTTCCCTTCTCCGGTTTAGAACCCGCTCCCAGTCCGTTTTCGCCGATTTGTATTTTTACCGGCACCGGACTGATTTCCAAGGCTTGGATATCGGTATTACAAACGATAAAATCCACGTCCTTGATACCTTGTTCGAACATATGATTCACGGCATTGCTTCCTCCTCCGCCGACACCCAACACTTTGATGATGGATGATTTATTCTTAGGCAAATCTACTTTTAGCATATTCTCTCGTAATTTTATGTAAAATTATACTCAAACTCTTAAAATATTCACTCTTTACGCACAAGATATTCACAATCTGACTGTTAATAACTTCAAACAGAAATTATGAACGGATTACAAATCATCTTTTTCAAAGAAATCTTTAATGGCACTTAAGAAGCCCCTTTTCTGTTTCACTTCTTCCTCCACTTCTTGCGCTCCTCCAACTTCTTCTTCATTCGTATCATCCTCGCCTTCGGACTGTCTTTTCCGTTCTTTTTCTATCTGTTGCATCTGTTTTTCAAATCTGTCCATTCCTACCAATACCAGTCCGATAGTAGTGGAATAAATAGGACTTTTCAGACTTTCCTCGACATCATCCGCCAGAAATTCATCCGGCAGACCCAACTTGCAATCCATACCGGTAATAAATTGTGTGATCATACCGATATGCCGCAACATCGAGCCACCTCCGGTCAGCACAATGCCGGCACTCAATTTGCGTTCGTAGCCGGAGTTCTTGATTTCATAATAGACCTGTTCGATAATTTCCTCTACCCGCGCTTGAATAATGCTCGCCAGATTTTTCATGGAAATCTCTTTGGGAGGCCGTCCCCTCAATCCGGGAATAGCAATAATCTCGTCATCCCTGTTCTTTTCCGAAAGCGCCGAGCCGAAACGCACTTTCAATTCTTCTGCATGTTTGCGAATAATCGAACAACCTTCCTTGACATCCTCGGTAATAATATCTCCGCCAAAGGGTATGACCGCCGTATGGCGAATAATACCATCGTAAAAAATAGCCAGATCGGTCGTTCCGCCACCAATGTCCACCAGAGCAACGCCTGCCTCCGTTTCTTCATCGGTCAAAACCGACCGCGCCGATGCAATCGGTTCGAGAATCAGGTTGACAATCTTTAATCCGGCAAGTTTGACACATTTTGTAATATTCTTGGCAGCCGTAGTTTGTCCTACGATAATATGGAAATTCGCTTCCAATCGCTTTCCCAACATACCGACAGGATCCCGGACTCCCTGTTCATTATCGACAATATATTCCTGAGGGATGACATCTATGACCTCCTCACCGGGATTGAGGTTGATATTGTACATACTGTTGAGCAGTTGTTCAATATCTTTTTTGCGAATGACCTCTTCCGAATTCTCACGCAGGGTACCTCCGTGATGTTGCAAACTTTTAATATGCTGTCCGGCGATGCCGACGCTCACATATTCAATCTCGATACCCGCCTGTTGCTGCGCTTCGCGAACGACGGTCTTAATGGAATTTACAGTATTCTCAATATTGATTACTACACCTCTCTTCACACCGATAGATGGCGCCTTGGCATGTCCCAAGACTTCTATTTTCCCATCCTCATTCTTCCTTCCGATGATACATGCTATTTTCGTTGTTCCGATGTCCAAACCGGCAAAGACTTGTGAATTTTCCATAGTATTCATTTTTTATTTCTATTTTGTACAAACTACCTGATTATCAAACTTTAAATTTATCTTTTTATATTTATTCCAACCGTCCGAAGCCTTCAATCCCTGAGCATAAAAGAGTTTCAATTTTTCCAATTTCTCCCCCAAACGGGAGGACGTACCCAAGAGAATAATTTGTTTCCCGATTTTAGGTACCAGCTCGTACTCCCCCTCGCGGTTTCGAAACAGTTCTTCCACCAAATCCGACAAAAAAGGATCTTGTGCAATAGCATTCACAATCCGGGAAATATCAGTTCTCAAATCCGCAAATGCTTTGTCCTCAATATTGGGAGGAATATCTCCGTTAATGACGAGAAGGTGCGGATGCATTTCATATTCCGGTTGATAAAAAACTCCATCCTTATCCAGATAAAAAATCCGGTTGTTCTTCGTAAAAACCAAACCTAAGGGCAAACGCATTGTAATATGCATCCCGAGACGTCCGCTTATCGTGGTATATACATCTGCCTTTTCCACCTCCGGGATGCTGATTAGATAAGATTCCAATTCCTCCAAAGGAATATCTTTCATCGCCACACCTGTCAAGGTATCAAAGCGCTTCACGATATCTTGCTCCAAGGTGCGCTTGTCCAAGAGCGGTTCGCCACCTTGGAAATCAAGCTCCATAACAAGCTCTTTGCAAGACATGTTACGGGCTTGCCGGCGGGCAAATACCGCCAACGCCACCAAAGCCGTCAAAAGCAATACACGAAATCCTGTTTTCTTCATCGATTCTCTCCTCCTCCTTTTAATGCTTTCTCTTCTATCAACATTTTACAATCCTCCGTTATCGTATCAATATCTCCCGCTCCCATCGTCAATAAAACATCAAAATCCACATTGCGCAAATAGTCTACAACATCCTCTTTGTCAACCATTTCACATTTCTCCTTATGGGGCAAATAAGAGGCTATCAAGGAAGCATCCACCCCTTCGATAGCTTGTTCACGCGCCGGATATACCGGCAATAAAATAAGTTGGTCCAGAAGGTCTAAACTTGCGGCAAATTCCCGGGCGAAATCCCTCGTACGAGTATATAAATGCGGTTGAAAAACGCCTATCAATTTTTGTTTGGGAAATAATTTCCGGACACTCGTCAACAGACTTTCTATCTCCCGCGGATGGTGTGCATAGTCATCAATATAGGTTTTTCCGCCACGGGCGAAAATATCAAAACGCCGTTTGTTTCCGGCAAAAGAAGGCAAGGCAGCAGCGACTTCCGCTTTTTCAAGATTCAACAAAACGGCTACCGCCAAGGCCGCGACCGCATTCTCAACATTAATCCAACCGGGCATCCCCAATTGCAGATTCTCTATTTTCCCCCAAGGGGAATGAAAATCAAAATGATAATGCATACCTTGCAAACGAATGCGGGAAGCATAGAAATCACTCTCCTCGTCCAAGGCATATTTGAATTTACGTACCCCTTTGGGGAAAGCCTTTAATTTCACGCCTTTCCGTACCAACAAAAATCCACCCGCTTGAATATTTCCCGCGAAGGCTTCAAAAGAGGAACGCAAAGCATCCTCTTGACCGTAAACATCGAGATGATCCCTGTCAAGCGATGTGATAACGGCAATTTTCGGCTGCAAATGCAAAAACGAACGATCGTATTCATCCGCCTCGGTAACCAGAAAGCGACTCACCGGATGCAACAACACATTATCATCCCAGTTGGACGAGATGCCACCTAAAATAGCATTGGTTCCCATATTTGAATGGTGCAACAACCAAGCAATCAAGGTCGAAACGGTCGTTTTTCCATGTGTTCCGGCTACCGCTACCGTCAAATAATCCCGGCTTAATTCGCCTAAAAGCCCGGCCCTTTTGACAAAGGGTATTTGCCTTTGCTGAAGCTCTTTCCACACAGCCAAATCCGCAGGAACAGCCGGCGTATAAACCACCTTGTCAATAGCCGGAGGGAGTTGCTCCGGATTGTCCGAATACAGGACATTTATCCCCTCATCTTCAAGCTTTTCCGTCAGTGGAGTACAACGTTTGTCATAGCCTGAAACCGCGATCCCTTTGCGATGAAAAAAACGGGCAAGCGCCGACATTCCGGCACCCCCGATACCCAGAAAGAAGATATTTTTTATGTCCGCTTTTTGCATCATCATCGTATTATTTCCGCTACCACATCCGCGATACGTTCGTCCGCATCTTTGACCGCCATTTTTTGAATATTCCGTTCCAAGTCCGCTTGTTTCGCTTCATCATTTATCAAAGCGACACAAGTGTCTATCAGCTTCCTGTCCGTCTCACTATTGGAGACCATAAGCGCCGCATCATTTTCTACCAAAGCCAGAGCATTCATCCGCTGGTGGTCTTCGGCAGCCGTAGGCAAGGGCACAAAAATAGCCGCCTTACCCACTGCCGCTATCTCCGAAATAGCGATTGCTCCGGCTCTCGAAACCACCATATCCGCCATGGCATAGGCTAAATCCATCCTTTTAATGAAATCCCTGACCACTAATGCAGGTGAAGACAATTCGCGCGAAACAAGCATCGCCTTTTCATAATAATAAGCACCGGTCTGCCATATTACCTGCACCCCTTCGTCCAAAAGGCGCTTTACCTGATGCGAGAGGGTCTCATTGACCGCCAATGCCCCCAGACTGCCTCCTACGAAAAGAATCGTCTTTTGCGAAGCATCCAAGCCGAAAAAAACGGCAGCTTCCGGACGTTTACCCGCTATTTCTATCACTTCCCTGCGAATTGGATTTCCGGTTTTCACAATTTTCCCCGCAGGGAAAAATTTCTCCAAACCATCGTATGCCACACATATTTTTTCTACCTTCTTCGCCAACAGCCGGTTCGTAATCCCCGGAAAGGAATTTTGCTCTTGAATGAGCGTGGGGACACGCAGTTTGTTTGCCATCCAGAGCGTTGGACCGCTGGCAAAGCCCCCCACACCTATCACAATATCCGGACGGAAGCCTTTGATAATCTTCCGCGCATTCCACAACGAAGAGATTAGTTTCAAAGGAAACAAAAGATTGCTAATACTCCATTTCCGTTTTAATCCGCTAATCCATAAGCCCTTAATAGCAAAGCCCTGTTCCGGCACTTTTTCCATCTCCATTTTTCCCCGTGCCCCGACAAAGAGGAAATCCGCACCGGGGAAGCGCCTCTTCAATGCTTTGGCAATCGCCAAGGCGGGGAAGATATGACCTCCCGTTCCGCCACCGCTTATGATAAATTTCTTCTTCATTTTCCTCAATGTTTAACAGTGTTTAGGCTGCTTCTTCCGTACCTTCCTTTTTGCTATACACTTCCCTGCTGACACTCAACAACACTCCTATTCCGATGCTGGTAAAGATAAAAGAGGTACCTCCCATACTGACCAGGGGTAAGGTTTGCCCCGTAACGGGGAATAGATTGACGGAAACCGCCATATTGACCAAAGCCTGAAACACCAGACTGAAAACAATCCCGACCGCCAAAAAGGCGCCGAAATCTCCATCCGTTTTCTTAATCAATATCAATGCCCGGAAAAACAAGATAAAATAGAGTAACAAGACAAAAGCGCCCATAAAAATACCATACTCCTCTATGAGAAAAGCATAGATAAAGTCCGAATAGGGATGAGGGAGCACATTACGTTGTTCGCTGTTGCCGGGTCCTTTTCCGGTCAGTCCGCCACCGGCAATCGCTATTTTAGCCTGCGTAACTTGAAAAGTCTCTTCACCTTTATTGTTTAAAAAACTGTCTATCCTCTTTTCCCAAGTAGCTTTACGCGGCAACACATCGGGAAAGGTTTTCGCAATGCCGATTAAAATCAATACACCCAAAACCCCGATGGCGACCGTAGATAAAATATATTTCATGTTCACACGCCCGATAAACATCAGAACCAAAGCAGTGGCAAATAAAAGTGCCGCAGTAGATAGATTGGCAGGAAGAATCAGCGCCGTGATAATAATCACCGGCATGATAAGCGGCACAAAAGCTTGCTTGAAGCTCTTGATTTTCAATTGTTTGATAGTAAGTTCGCGCGCCAGATAGACAATCAATGCCAATTTGGCAAAATCCGAGGTTTGAAAAGAAAGACCAAAGGGCAAAGGCAAGACACGACGCGCATGATTTAAATCCTTTCCATAAAACAAGGTTGCTATCAAGAGGGGAACACTCACATAGAGCAAAATCAAAAAAATACGCGAAAAATAACGGTACGGAATAAGATGTACAACATATATCAAAGTAAATCCGGCAATCAAAAAAATGGTTCGCCGAATCAAATAAAACTCCGTAAATCCGGACCGGTGTTTCCATACCAAAGAGCTACTGGCACTATATACTCCCAGCAAGGAAAGCCCGGCTAACAAGACGACGACCATCCAAATAATAATATCCCCGCGTATTTTTATTTTCTTCACCTCAATTCTTTTTAAATATTCTCATATGCTTCATTTTACAATCCTTTGACCGCTTTTTTAAATTGATTGCCCCGGTCTTGGTAGTTTTCAAACAAATCAAAACTTGCACAGGCGGGAGAGAGCAATACGACATCCCCCTTCTCGGCAGTAAGATAAGCGACATTTACCGCCTCATCCATCGTCTTGGCGATGTAAAATTCATCCACCAAGGAATGAAATTCTTCATAAATCTTGTCGCAATTTTTGCTCAAACAAATAAGCACTTTGACTTTTTGTTTCACCATCTCCTTGATGCGCGAATAATCATTTCCCTTATCCACTCCGCCGGCAATCCAGACGACGGGTTTGGTCTGACTCTCTAAGGCATACCATACGGAATTGACATTGGTAGCTTTGCTATCGTTGATATAATCAACCCCGAATATGCTGGCGACATACTCCAAACGATGTGCTACATTGTTAAAATCGCTGAGACTTTCTTTGAGCGAACTTTTTCTAATCTCACTCAGGTAAGCACCTACCGATGCAGCCATAGAGTTATAAACGTTGTGTCTCCCTTGCAATGCTAATCTTTCAATATTCATAAGGCGTATTTTTGTATCAATCCGTACTATTATTTCATTCTTTTCCACGTAAATTCCCGGGTTTAGATATTCTGCTTTCAAGGAAAAAGGAATTAAACGTGCCCGGAGCGAATGTTTTGACAGATAATCCACAATCACTTCATCGTCAAGATTGTAGATAAAATAATCATTTTCCGTCAGGTTCCGGGCGATGCGAAACTTGGAAGCTACATACCGGTCAAAGCGGTAATCGTATCTATCCAAATGATCCGGCGTGATATTGAGCAATATCGCGATATGCGGATGAAAATTTTCACCCGTCATATCCAACTGAAAACTGCTCACCTCCAGGGCGTAGATGTCAAAGGCATCCAGTGCCACAGACTTGGCAAAACTTTTTCCGATATTCCCGGCGACGCCGGCATTCCTACCTCCTCTCACCAACAAGTGATGCAAGAGGGAAGTGGTGGTCGTCTTGCCGTTGCTCCCGGTGATCGCAATGTATTCCGCCGCCGTATAACGCGCTGCCAATTCCAACTCATCTATAACCTCAATCCCCGCTGTCATCCACTCTCTTATCAAAGGAACTTCCGGCGGAATACCCGGACTCTTCACGACCAAGTCCGGCTTCTCCCGCAAGACGAAGTCATGCCCCTTTTCCTCAAAAGGAATCTCAAACTCTGTAAGAACGTTCTTATATTTTTCTTTTATCTCCCGATGCTCCGTTACGAAAACATCAAATCCTTTTTTCTTTCCCAAGATTGCCGCTCCGGTTCCACTCTCTCCGGCACCTATGACAAACAATCTCTTTTTCATTACCGGAGTTTCAATGTTATGAATGCCAACATCGCCAACATAATCCCTACAATGTAGAAGCGCATCACTATCTTGGGTTCTTTATAATTCAAAAGCTGATAATGGTGGTGCAAAGGAGACATCTTAAATATCCGTCTCCCCGTACCGTATTTTTTCCGTGTGTATTTGAAAATGCTGACCTGTATCATCACGGATAAACTCTCCATCAAAAATATTCCGGCTAATACCGGCAAAAGTAATTCCTTGCGTATCAGAATGGCAAACACGGCAATGACCCCGCCAATAGTCAAGCTTCCGGTATCGCCCATAAACACTTGTGCAGGATAAGTGTTGTACCACAAAAAGCCAATCAAAGCTCCGATAAAAGCACTGATGAAAATGGTGAGTTCGCCGATGCCCGGCAAATACATAATATTCAGATAGTCAGCGAAAATAATGTTACCGGAAATCCAAGCGAAGATCGCTAAGGTCGCACCGATGATAGCGGAAGTCCCCGCCGCCAGCCCGTCAATTCCGTCCGTCAAATTAGCCCCGTTGGAAACCGCCGTGATGATAAAAATCACGATGATAATGTACAGGATATACCCGTATTTTTTCGCTCCCTCTCCGAGGAAAGAAAGGAGTTCGGAATAGTCCAATTCATTATGTTTGAGAAAAGGAATGGTCGTCTTAAAAGATTTCACATCGTGATATTCAGCATGGGTAGCGGGAGAAGCCGTTTCGGCGGCAGCCGGTGCGGTAACGGCAACTTTCTCACGGATGACAATGCCATCACTCGAATAAATGGAATACCCGATGATAATCCCCAAAAGAATCTGCCCGGCGACCTTGAATTTTCCGGCTAAGCCGGCTTTATTTTTCCTGAACACTTTGATGTAATCATCCAGAAACCCAATCAAGCCCAACAAAACCGTGCTGACCATCATCAGTTGGATATAAATGTTGTCCAATTGGGCAAAAAGCAAGGTAGGAATCAAAATTCCGGCAATGATAATCAGTCCTCCCATAGTAGGCGTTCCTTCTTTCTCCTTCTGTCCGTCCAAGCCCAAATCACGAACCGACTCCCCTACCTGTTTTTTCAACAGCAAACGGATAAGGCGCTTGCCGAAAACCAAAGATATCAGCAAAGAGAATATGAATGCCATGCCGGCGCGAAAAGAGATATATTGAAATACGCCCGCACCGGGAACATCATAAACCTTATCCAAATATGTAAATAAATAGTAAAACATCTGCTAATGGCTTTTCGTGATTAAGTATTTTTCTACTACCTGTTTGTCATCAAAAGGGAATTTCACGCCCTTGATCTCTTGATATTTCTCATGACCTTTGCCGGCAATCAATACAATATCGCCCGCACCGGCTAAGTGCAAAGCCGTTTTGATAGCCTGTTCGCGATGAACTATGCGTAGCACTTTCATTTCCTCTTCGCCGGGGATTCCCTTCCACATATCATCAATAATCTCCTCCGGGTCTTCGCTTCGCGGGTTGTCCGAGGTAAGAATAAGCGTATCACTCCGGCGAACAGCCGTCAAAGCCATTTCCGGACGTTTACTTTTGTCCCTGTCGCCGCCGGCACCTACGACCGTAATCAAAGATTGTCCTTGTGTCTTAATCGCATTAATCGTCTTCAATACATTGTCCAAGGCATCCGGCGTATGGGCATAATCCACTATCACCACCTTTCCGCCGCCACGAATGACATCAAATCTCCCTTCGGCGGAAGACAACAAACTCATCGCCTGCAATACCTCATCTTCCGCTTGTCCCAAAAGGACGGCGACAGCATATATCGCCAGTAAATTATAGGCATTAAAAACGCCTGTCAGACGGGCATAAAATTCCCTTTGTCCTATGCGCATATGGAGCCCTTCAAAACTGTTTTCAATGATAACCGCCTTAAAATCAGCCGGTCTTTTCAAAGCATAAAAATATTTACGGGCGGCGGTATTTTGAAGCATTACAGCTCCGTTTTTATCATCTATATTGCTCAACGCAAAAGCACTTCCGGGTAAATCATCAAAAAATTTCTTTTTAGCGGCGATATATCTCTCATAGGTTTTATGATAGTCCAAATGGTCATGCGTAATATTGGTGAATACGCCTCCGGCGAAATGCAAGCCGGCAATGCGGGACTGTGCGACGGCATGGGAGCTTACTTCCATAAAAACGTATTCTATCCCCTCCTCCACCATTTGCGCCAACAATGCATTCAGTTGAAGCGGATCGGGAGTGGTGTGTGTTGATGGGATTACCTTATCTCCTATTTTATTCTCGATAGTAGAAAGCAGTCCGCAAGCATAGCCCAAAGCAGTGAACAAGTCATACGAGAGGGTGGCGATAGTCGTTTTACCATTGGTACCGGTAACGCCGACCAAGATTAGATTACGGGAAGGATCATCGTAATAACGGGATGCCATCACGCCCAAGGCATAAGCCGAATCTTCCACTTGGAGAAAACATACGCCTTCCGGTAAAGCCTCCGGCAAATGTTCGCAAACAACTACCCTTGCTCCTTTTTCGACAGCCATAGGAATATATGCATGCCCGTCCGTCAAACTTCCTTTGACAGCCACGAAGACATCGCCGGATTGTACTTTCCGCGAATCAAAAGCAATAGCGTTGATTTCGCACGGTTGATCGCCTTTGCGCACCCGGATGTTCAATCCTTCCAATATATTCTCTAATACTTTCATCTTCTCTTATTCCAAACTTAATTCCACGACTTCCCCTGCTACTACAGGGCTTCCGGTAACGGGATTTTGCCGGCGTACGTGCCCGACACCGTTCAATTTCACCTGCAAACCCAAATTGCTCAACACATAGACGGCATCGCGAGCCCCCATTCCTTTCACATTCGGAATCGTTTTCGAAGGCAGTCTCCGCCCCCGCAGCACAGCTTTGTCCCCGTTTTGCATAACGACCGTCCAATCCGTCTGCACCGAAATGCTGTCAATGGGATAGCCGGCATATTCGATCACATCTTTCACCTGCTGATAATCGCCCACATAAAATGGCGGCACTTTCGGGTCTTTGCTTACCGGATTTCCTTTTTGGTTAAGGGAAGGCTGCATAGCATAGACTTTCAACGCTATATCTTTGAATACAGGTACGGCAATTTCACTCGCATAATAGCCTACTTTTCGCGGGCGATTGACGACCACGATGCAAGAATATTTCGGATTGTCCGCCGGGAAATATCCGACAAAAGAAGCATTGTAGTTTCTATTGTCATAATTGCCTTTGGCAGCTATCTGGGCTGTACCGGTCTTGCCGGCAGCCTTGAAAGGAGCATGACGGAGCAATTTTGCCGTGCCGCGCATTACCACTCCTTCCAGCAATGATTGTGCGAGTTCAACCGTCTCCTCCGAACATATCCGGTCGTTAAGCACTTGCGGTTCAAATCGTTCTACCGGAACGCCGGCTTCTTCTATGGATTCCACAAAAAGCGGCTTCACCTTCTTACCTTTATTGGCGATAGCATTGTAAAAAGCTAATATCTGAATAGGAGCAATCTTCAACTCATAGCCAATGGACATATACGGAAGAGAGACCGCAGACCAAGTCTTGTCCGTAGGATCTTTGATATAGGGCTGTGCCTCTCCGGCTAATTCCAAACCCAATTTTTGGTCCAAACCGAATTGCCGCAGATAATCAATATATTTGCTTGCTTTCCCTTTAAAATATTGAGTTACCAATTTGGAAGTTCCCACATTGGAGGAATGCTCAAAAACTTCACGCAAGCTAATCCGCCCGTCTCGCAAAAGGTGGTCATCGTGAATCGTCTTATCATAGTAACGAACATTGTACCCGACCTTTATTGTATCATCTAAATTCAAATGCGCTTCTTCGAGGAGTGCCAAGAAAGAAGCCAATTTGAAAGTAGAGCCCGGCTCTATTCCGGTGCCGTTGGCATAATTGTAGGCTTCGTGATAAACCGTATCTCCCTTTTTGGTAAACCCTCGTTGGAGATTGGCTATCGCCTTGACATAACCGGTCTTCACTTCCATCAAAACCGCACACCCCCATTCGGCATCAAATTTTTTCAGGTAATGATACAAAGAATTTTCGGCTACATCCTGCATTTCCACATCAATACCGGTAATGATGTCTTTACCGTTGACCGGTTCAATATCATTATCATCATACATCGGCTTCCAACTTCCACTGGCAAGACGTTGCATCATTTTACGACCATTTATTCCTTTCAATACACTATCGAAGGCGTATTCAATACCGGCTCCGAGATGGTCTTCGTTGACATATCCAATTGTTCTTTCGGCTAACAATTGATAGGGTTTCTTCCGTTTGGAAAAACGTTCGACGATCAAGCCTCCCTTGTATCTGCCGTATTTCAATATTGGAAATGTTTTCAATTTTTTCAATTGCGGATAGGTGATGTGACGCACCAAGCGATAGTATTCCCTTTTCTTCTTCCGTTGCCGGATAAGGATGCGTTTGTATTGCTGAGCCGTTTTGTCACCGAACAGTCCGGCGAGAGACTTTGCCAAAGCACCGACATTATTATTAAACAAGGTATCGGAAGGAACCGTAAAATCCATAGAGACATCAAAAACGGGAATTGAAATAGCCAGGAATTTTTTGTCTTCCGAGAATATTGTTCCCCGCAGGGGCTTGATATTCATAAGGCGGAAATTTTGTTTCTCCGCTTTCTCCATCAAACTTTCCTTTTCGACCAGCTGAATATGAATGGCTTTTGCCAAAATGGAGGCACCCAGCAACAATGAGACGAAATACACCAGTATCGCCCGCAAAAAAATAGTATCCCTGCTATTGGTCGCTTTTCTCTTCATTGTTCCGAATTCCTTTTTAATTTCCGGGGAGGCACTTTGGATGCCTTGATACCCTCATTTTTCAAACTTTCTATCAAACTTGATTGCCGGCTGGCATTCATCAACTTCGATTTCATTTCGACATATTCATATTGCATCTTTTTTATTTCACGTTGGAGTTCTTGTATTTTCCGGCTTTTTTTCTCTATCCGGTACGAATTGTAGATGTACAATATCCCGAATAGCAAGAACACGACAAACCATTTCAATACTCTCCGCTCTCCCAGTTTGACAAGAAGCTCTCCTCCGAAAAAATGACGCAAAGCACGCACTACAAGGTTTCTATTGCCTTGTTCCGGATGTTGCTCCTGTGCTTCGTATATGTTTTGCTCTTCTGTCATTTTCTTCCGTGATATACTTGTTAAATCTTTTCGGCAATTCGCAGTTTGGCACTTCTGGCGCGACTGTTTGCCGCTATCTCTTCTTCCGTTGGAACGATGGGCTTGCGGTTGACCGCCTTAAACTGCACTATGGGATTTCCGTAAAAATCTTTTTCTATCTTCCCCTGAAAATTATCCGACTTAATAAAATATTTGACCAATCGATCTTCCAGCGAATGATAAGAC
>WFZU01000152.1 GCA_015489405.1 Bacteroidales bacterium | reverse complement strand
GTGCATTATGACGTATAAGCCGAAGTTATTTTCGAGGAGAACAAGGCATAAAATTTTCAGCACAACCTTAGTTAGTGCCTGTCCATAAAGTCGGGAGTCTATACTAGAATGTTCAAGAACAAGGCTTGCGAAATACTCAAAATCAAGGAGTTGACCTTTGTCAATGAAGTTTTGAGTATGAGCGTAACGAAGTTATTGGACATTATAGACAGACTCTATAAAATTTTTAACGCAGTTATCCACAAAAAGAACGAATGCTTGGTAGGTTAATAATACACTTGACTTGACACTATGGATAACAATAATGTGCTTGACCAGGGTCCGGAAAGGAGAAAAAAATAATCTTTCCGTTTGTAAAAAGAATTTAATTTTGCCAAAAATTAAATTTGCTTGTAATGAATTTTTCGCAAAAGATTATCGGAGAAGGGCTCACATTTGACAATGTGCTCGTCCTGCCGGCTTATTCCGACATTATTCCCGCCGAGACGAATACGGAGACCTATTTTTCAAAAAACATCCGTTTGAAAATCCCGATTGTTTCCGCGGCAATGGATACCCTGACCGAGCACCGTATGGCGATTGCGCTCGCCACATTGGGAGGGATTGGAGTCATTCACAAAAACCTCTCTATCGAAGAACAAGCCGGAGAAGTAGCCAAGGTCAAAAATCATGCCTATGACAAGACACTCAACACGGTCAACGTGGATGCCAACAAGCAACTGAGAGTAGGGGCTGCCATCGGCACCGCTCCGGATACTGCCCGTCGGGCTGCTGCCCTTGTCAAAGCGGGGGTGGATGCCTTGATTATAGATACTGCCCACGGACATACCAAAACGGTCATGGAAATGGCAAAATTCATCAAAAAAGAATTTCCCAAAATTGATTTGGTAGTCGGAAATATTGCCACGCCGGAAGCTGCTCACCGTCTTGCCGAAATCGGAGTCGATGCCGTAAAAGTAGGAATCGGTCCCGGTTCTATCTGCACTACACGCATCGTTGCAGGTATAGGGATTCCTCAGCTGACTGCTATTTTGGAAGTGGAAAAAGCAATGAAGGGAATTCATATGCCTATTATCGCCGACGGCGGAATACGGTATAGCGGGGACATCGTGAAAGCTATTGCCGCCGGTGCTTCCAGCGTTATGTTAGGCTCTTTGCTCGCTGCTACCGATGAAACCCCCGGTGAGATTATCGTAGAAGGCGACGAAAAATACAAAACCTATCGCGGTATGGGTTCTACCGATGCCATGCAACACGGCTCCCACGACCGCTATTTCCAAAAAAATGAATCCGAAGAGAAAAAATTTGTTCCCGAAGGGGTAGTCGGAAGATTGCGGATTAAAGGTTCGGTGAATGATGTTATCTATCAGTTGGTAGGCGGTTTGAAATCAGGCATGGGTTATACCGGCAGCCACACCATAGAAGAGCTTCAAAAAGCCCAATTTGTCAGAATTACCAGCGAGGGACTAAGAGAAAGCCATGTGCACGACATTAGCATGGTCAAAACACCGGACAATTATAAATTGTAACGAAGGCAGTCATTAGAAATTGTGGAAAAAGAATACTCCTTTTCACTGTACAATGGTGTATATTTGTCGTAATAAGACGCTGAAATACGGAAAAGAGAAAGCCGGATACTCCTTCCTTCCGGTGTTCTCCGGCGTTAATAAGTTGTGGAATAATTTATTTTAATCTTTTCTAAATAATTCACTTTTATTCTATTTTTGCAAAAAAAAATATAACAGCAGATGAGTAACATTCGTTTTAAAGCATTGGAAATCACTTTCAAAAGAGAGCGAAAATCTCCCAAAAATATCGGGAAAAAAATCTCCGGGTATTACGGAGAGTTGGTGTTCAATGACCACATAATGCAAGAATATTTGACCAAAGCCGCCTATCAAAGCGTCAAAGATGCAAAATGCAAAGGCAGCAGGATTAGCCGGAATATGGCAGACCAGATTGCCTCCGGCATGAAATCGTGGGCACTGGACAGAGGGGTTACCCACTACACACACTGGTTTCACCCTTTGACCGGAGCGTCTGCCGAGAAGCACGATTCCTTTGCGGACCCGGTTTCCGGAGGTTTGGCGATAGAACGCTTTGAAGGGAAGTCCCTGATACAGCAAGAACCGGACGCTTCCAGTTTCCCCAACGGGGGTATCCGCAACACTTTTGAAGCACGAGGATATACCGCTTGGGATCCTACCTCTCCGGCTTTTATTTTGGAGAATACCCTCTGTATTCCTACGGTCTTTGTATCCTATACCGGAGAAGCACTGGACTATAAGACACCTCTCCTGAAATCTATTTCCGCACTGGACGAAGCTGCGACCAAAGTGGTCAAACTCTTCAACGAGGATGTGAAAAGGGTCTTTTCCAACCTGGGTTGGGAACAAGAATATTTTCTTATTGATGCTGCGCTTTACAAAGCCAGACCCGACCTCGGACTGACCGGCAGAACCGTATTCGGACATTCGTCCGCAAAAGACCAACAACTCTCTGACCACTATTTCGGCACCATTCAGGAGCGCGCACTGGACTTTATGAAAGACCTCGAATTTGAAGCTCACCGCCTCGGCATCCCCCTGAAAACCAGACATAACGAAGTCGCTCCCAACCAGTTTGAATGCGCCCCCGTCTATGAAGAAGTCAATATTGCCGTGGACCACAACCAACTCTTGATGCACCTGCTGGACAAAGTGGCAAAAAGACATAATCTAAAAGCCCTCTTACATGAAAAGCCTTTTGAAGGTATAAACGGCTCGGGAAAGCATAACAACTGGTCTATCTCTACCGATACCGGCATCAATCTTTTGAGTCCCGGGAAGACCCACTTTGAAAACCTCCGTTTCCTTACCATTCTCATTAATGTCTTAAAAGCCGTCAATGACTATGCGGATATTTTGCGGGCACATATTGCGAATGCCGGCAACGACCACAGACTGGGTGGACATGAGGCACCTCCGGCAATCATCTCTGCTTTTATCGGTACACAGTTGGGCAAGCTATTGACCCAATTTGAGAACCAACAAGGGGAAGACGCCTTAGCTACAAATGAATTTGACGGGAACATCAATATCCCGAAAATACCGGAAATTCTCTTGGACAATACCGACAGAAACCGCACCTCTCCATTTGCTTTCACCGGTAACAAATTTGAATTTCGTGCCATAGGTTCTTCCGCTAACTGTGCGCTTCCGATGATTGCTCTCAACACTATTGTTGCCAAGCAATTCAGTGATTTTTACGCTTCCCACGAAGCACTGGTCAAGGAAGGCTACGACAAGCAAGAGGCGACCATCAAACTCATCAAATCCTATCTGAAAGATGTAAAAAACATCGTTTACGAAGGGAATAATTACAGCGATGAATGGCTGGAAATCGCTAAAGAAAGGGGATTGTCAAACTTCAAGACAACTCCCGAAGCATTGCAAGTATTGCAACAAGAAAAGTACATTAAACTTTTTGATGAAATGCAGGTGTTGACACCGGTAGAGTTGGCAGCCCGCTACGACATCAAAATGGAAAATTATGTCCAAAAGTTGCAAATCGAAGCCCGTGTTATCGGCGATTTGGCATTGAACCATATCATTCCAACAGCTATAAAATATCAAAATATCTTAATTGAAAATGTGCAGGGATTAAACCAAATATTCGACAATGATACGTTTCAAAAAAATGCCGCTTTGCAATTGGATTTAATTAAAACCATATCCGCCGATATTGACGCTATCCGGAAATTGGTTAACGAAATGAGAGCTCAAAAAGAAAAATTGAATGCACTCGAAGACAATCCTGCCAAAGCCATTGCATACCAACAAAAGGTAATCCCCTATTTTGATAAAATCCGTTCCCACGTGGATCATCTCGAACTCCATATTGATGATGAATTGTGGACTCTTCCTAAATACAGGGAGATGCTTTTTACTATGTAAAAAAGATAAATACAGAGAATGCCGGAAAATCCGGCATTCTTTTTTCCAAGAGAAGCACTTATGAACATCTCTTTTCTGACTTCTTCCCACAAACCCAAAGATGACCGCATCTTTTACCATCAGGCGAAAGCCTTGCTTGAAGACGCCAACCTTGTGAGTATCATCAGCAGCAAACAGCTTTTGGAAGAAAGAAGCGGAAAAGGACTTCTCATTGACTCTTTTGACGACCGCTTACTTTCCAAAAAGGAGAAGGTCCGGATTTTTATTGGAAAACTATCCAAACACAAGCCTGAAGTCATCATCGCTTCCGAACCCTTGGCAGTCTATGCAGCGCACAAATACAAAAAATTGTCCACAAAAAAAATACGCATCATTTATGACATTACGGAATGGTATCCTTCCAAAAAACAACTTTCTTTTCTCCCCTTTTACCGGAAACCCGGGGTATTTTTGAAATTGCTCACATTCAACCTGTACGCCTCTTTTTTGACCGATAATTTTATTTTCGGAGAATATTACAAAGCTCTTCCTTACCGCCGTCTTTTCCCCAACAAAAAATATATTTTTTCAAGCTATTACCCTGACATACAATACATTCACCCACAAAATCCGGCATTACTTCCGGATACCGTACGCCTCTCCTATTCGGGGAAACTTACGGTTGAAAAGGGTTTTGATAATTTTCTGTCCGTAGTAGAGAAATTGCACCAAAAGAAACCCGGACTCAATATCCGGATTAAAATCATCGGGTGGTATCCCGAATACGCAAAGAAAGAAGTCCTCTATTTCACGGAAAGACTGGACTCCATCCGGAAATATGCCACGATTGACGAATTTCCCGTTCAGGACTTTGACTCCTACCTTTCCTTGATTGCGGACACGGACATTTTTTTGGATTTGCGTTCGGACGATTGGGAAAACCAACGCTGCCTTCCCATCAAGCTATTTTACTATGCAGCCCTGCAAAGACCGGTGATATATTCCCGGCTGAAAGCCATCGAAAAAGAAGTGGAAATCGATGCTTTCGGACATCTGTTTCAACCTGCTGCGCATACGGATATAGCACAGCAGATTATCCATTATTTGGAGCATCCCCAAGACTATTACCGGCACTGCTCAAATGCACGAAAATTGGCGGAAACAGAATACAATTGGAATCGCATCAAAGACAGTTTCGTACATTTCGTATCGGAAAATTAACCGCATTTCTGGGGCAAAGGAGAAACAAAAAGCACTTATCTTTGTTTAATAGCTACGTTCTTGCGAAAAGATATAGTTATGGGAACG
>WFZU01000151.1 GCA_015489405.1 Bacteroidales bacterium | reverse complement strand
GGGTATATTCTTTGACCAGGGCTTCCAGGACTTTCGTTTTCGGCACTTTGATGTCATTGCCGAGCGAATCTTTTTTAACATTCCCGTTTTCATCCAGTTCATACTCCCAACCGTCATCCACTTCCTTGGTTTCCGTATATTCTTTTTCTTTGACCAAACCGGGAGACAAAACAATCTTTTCAATGGAAATACGTACCTCGTAGTCGTCGTTGTCCTGTTGGGGAGTTTCATGCCAAGATTGCCATTTCCCGTTCAGCTGTTCGTAGTCGCGGGGAAGCAGACTTTCCAGAAACGCAGGAGACAGATTGTAAAAAGAACGATTGTCAATGTCTATTAACACATTGGTAAGTCCCTGTTGATAAGCTTTTTGCAATAGTTCATCAACATTTTTGAAGTTTGGAAAAAACTTTTTCAATTGTTGGAAATCCTCGTACGCCTTCCGGGCGGAAAAACGGTCTCCTTTTGCCAACATTTGTTTCCCGTGACGGACATAAAAATCCGCCGCTATCTTTTTGGCGCTAATCATTTCCTTGTCGTAATCCGTATGCGGAAAGCTCACTTCTTTCCCGTGTAGCCGCAGGGGGAGTACACTTTCCAATTGCTCTTGCAGATATTTGAGATGATTGTAAATATGGAAAATATCACTCCACAGGTCATCTCTTTTTTGTGCTTTGAGGTAAGCGATACGGTCATATTGTTTTTTGAGTATGTGATTATAGGCACTCCGTAGAGCCAAAATACTTTTTTCGTGTTCCGGATTTTTGTGCAGCTTGACAATGGCTTTCTCAAAAGCCTTTTCATATTTTGCATGCTTTACGTAATACGTTGCCGAACAAGAACTCAGCAACAAAACAATCAATCCAAGAGAAATATAATTTTTCATCATTCGTTTCTTTGATTCGTCCTGCAAAGGTAGTGCAAAAAACATACCGCAATCTCACTCCCCAACAAACAGAGGACTATTCATTAAGCATAGCCGACATCGGATAAGTGCCGCTAAAACAGCCCATACAGAAATTTTTGCTTCCCAATGTTTCCGCCAGATTATCGATACTCAAATACAACAGAGAGTCCGCACCGATTTCTTTGCATATCTCATCAACACTCATTTTGGCAGCTATCAATTCATTGCGATAGGCGATATCGACACCGAAAAAGCAAGGATTGGTAACGGCAGGACTTGCCAAACGGAAATGCACCTCCCTGGCACCGGCATGGCGCAACATTTTGATTAATTTTTTGCTGGTCGTGCCCCGCACCAAGGAGTCATCTACCACAACTACGCTCTTGCCTTCAATCATCGATCGAATGGGATTGAGCTTCACTTGGACGGATTTTTCCCGGAGCTCCTGACTGGGCTGAATGAAGGTGCGGGCGATATACTTGTTTTTCACCAATGCCATGGCAAACGGGATGCCGGAGGCTTCCGAATAGCCCGTTCCGGCGGGTATTCCCGAATCGGGGACGCCGATGACGATATCCGCTTGCAGCCGGTCTTGTTCCCACAGCCGGTGTCCTGCTTCAAAGCGGGCGTTATAGGTGTTGATACCGTCGATAATGCTGTCCGGACGTGCGAAATAGATATGTTCAAAAGCGCAAGGGGCTTTATGTGAGCTTTCGGCATAATGGAGCGATTCCACGCCGTTTTTGTCAATCGCCACAATTTCCCCGGCTTCGATATCCCGTACAAATTCAGCTCCTACGGCATCCAAAGCGCAAGATTCGGACGCCAACACATAAGAACCGTCTTGCAAGCGTCCCATAACAAGCGGACGGATACCATGAGGGTCGCGAATACCGATAAGCATATCATCAATCACCACTACCAACGCAAACGAGCCTTTGATAGCCGAAATGGTATCTATCAGGGCTTGTTTGAGACCTTTTCGCATTTTGCGAATAAGCAAATTCAGGATTACTTCCGTATCGGCATTGGTAACAAATTCCGCTCCGGCATCCTCCAACAATTCTTTCAGGATAGAGGGATTGATTAGGTTACCGTTATGCGCCATAGCGATATCCCCTTTCCGGGTTGCGGCTTGAAGCGGTTGGGCATTGAGCACGTCAGACCCACCGGCGGTGGAATAGCGTACATGACCGATGGCTACATTGCCTTGCATACTTGCCAAATCTTCCGCAGAAAAAACCTCGGAAACCAAGCCGTTAGCTTTTTTTGTCCGTATCTTTTTTTCGTGAGAGACGCTTATTCCGGCGCTTTCTTGTCCGCGATGCTGCAAGGCGTACAGACCGTAGTACACCAGCCCGGCGATGTCTTCCCGTTTTTGTTCGCAAAAAATACCGAACACACCGCATTCCTCGTGCATCTTGTCCGCAGCTATTGAATGATAATCCATTATTCTCCGATACGTTTTAGGATTTCAATGTAAGCTTCTTCGACACTCCCCAAATCACGACGAAAACGGTCTTTATCCAATTTTTTGTTGGTCTCTTTGTCCCACAAACGGCAGGTGTCGGGAGTAATCTCATCCGCCAAAAGCAATTCGCCTTTATGATTTTTTCCGAACTCAATCTTAAAATCTATCAGACGAATGCCTTCTTTGTCAAAAATATCTTTCAGAAGATCATTGATTTTTCCGGTAATCCGGTAAATTTCTTTCAATTCTTCGTAGGTCGTCAGCCCCATTGCCACGGCGTGGTGGTCATTGATGAGCGGGTCGCCGTAATCATCATTTTTATAACAGATGTCATAAATCGTATTGGGCGGGACGGTCCCTTCCTTGATGCCGAGGCGTTTTGCCATGGAACCGGCAATCACATTCCGGACGATGACTTCGAGCGGGATAATATCCACTTTTTGGCACAATTGTTCACGCTCATTGAGCTTTTTCACAAAATGGGTTTTGATTCCGTTTGCTTCCAATTTTTGAAACAAAATAGCCGTTATCTCATTGTTGATAATCCCTTTGTCGCGGATACTTCCTTTTTTTGCACCGTTGCCGGCGGTCGCATCATCCTTGTAATGCAGGATTACATAATGGGGATCCCCGGTTGCGAAAATACGCTTGGCTTTCCCTTCATAAAGAAATTCTTTTTTGTTCATCGCTACGTTTTTTTATTTATTTCATAATATATAACCGCAAAGAATATAAAAATGTTTGCTGCCGGTAAGCGGTAAGATATCCGCTATCCATTTTCATCACAATTCGACCCCGTCTTCATTATCTTGAATAAACTTTCTCTTCATTTCGATTCTGAAATTCAAGAGTTTTTCTTTGACGCTGTCGTATTTCAATGCAAGCATCTCCACTGCCAGCATTGCTGCATTGTAAGAATTGTTAATCCCTACGGTAGCTACGGGAATGGATTTGGGCATCTGCACGATAGACAAGAGGGCGTCCATCCCGTCCAAAGTGGCGGCAATGGGAACGCCGATGACCGGCAAGGTTGTTTGGGAAGCAATCACCCCGGGGAGGTGGGCAGCCATGCCGGCTCCGGCAATGATGACTTCCGTGCCTTCTTTTTCCAAACGCCGTATCGTCCGCTCCAATTCTTCCGGTACGCGGTGGGCGGAAAGCACCAGAGCTTCAAAGGGTATGTCAAACGAGCGGAGACATTGAGCGGCTCCTTTCATCTTTTCCGTGTCGGATTTACTTCCGAAAATAATGGCAACTTTCATAAATTTCTTACTGTATATTGTTTATTATCAGTTAAATGTAATTTTATTATTTAAAAAATTCAACGCCGTTTTTGAAAATAGCTTGTTCTTTGATTCCTACAATATTCCGGTAAAGATTGGGAGCAAAACGTTCGCTATGTCCCATTTTCCCAAGAATACGACCATCGGGAGATGTTATCCCTTCGATAGCATACATAGAGCCGTTGGGATTGTATTCGCTGTTCATCGTCGGATTTCCGTTCAAGTCAGCGTATTGAAAAGCCACTTGTCCGTTCTCAAAAAGTTGTTGAATGCGGGCGGGAGGAGCAACGAAACGCCCTTCGCCGTGCGAGATTGCTACTTGATGCATACTTCCGGCAGGTATTTCCCGCAGCCAAGGCGAAAGATTGGAGACGGTGCGCGTATTGACAATACGCGAAATATGTCTGCCTATCGTATTGAAGGTTAATGTCGGGTCATCTTCTCCGGTTTTCCGGACTTCACCGTAAGGGAGCAGACCGGATTTTATCAGCGCTTGAAAACCGTTGCAAATACCCAATATCAAGCCATCCCTATCCAAGAAGCGGTGAATGGATTCGGCAATCGCCGGATTGCGCAAGACCGTAGCAATAAATTTGCCCGACCCTTCGGGCTCATCACCCGCACTAAATCCTCCGGAGAGCATCAAAATCTGTGCTTTGTCAATATGCCGTTTCATCTCTTCCAAAGATTCCCGGATTTGTTGTTGCGTGAGATTGCGAAAAGTCATACACTGCGTGCGTGCTCCATAGTTTTCAAAAGCACGTTTGGAGTCATATTCGCAATTGGTGCCCGGAAAGGCGGGAATAAATACTTCCGGTTGGGCTACCTTGTTTTTGGCAACATAGAAAGAAGTGGTCTCATAGGGCATGAAACGTAGCATTTTTCCGCTTTCTCCGGATTTTTCCGGAAAAACGGGGTCGAGAACCGCTTTCCAGGCTTCTTTTATTTTTTCCGGATTCACGGGGACCTCATTGATAGTACAAGCCCTGTAAGAAGTCGTCTTTCCGAGCAAAATAGCGTCCGGGAAATCAAGTTTGGATTTGCTCTCCACCAGAAAAGAGCCGTAAGCGGCGGCAAAAAGTTGATTTTCGTCGTAATGAATCTCAAAACCGATTTTATTTCCGAAAGCGGATTTCAAGAGAGCTTCCGCCAATCCACCGTATTTCAGGGCGGTAGCCGAGCGGATGTCTCCCCGCTTCATCGCTTGATGTAAGAAATCAAGCCGGGCTGCAAAACGGGGAATGT
The DNA here is from genome assembly GCA_015489405.1 of Bacteroidales bacterium. Taxonomy (GTDB): domain Bacteria; phylum Bacteroidota; class Bacteroidia; order Bacteroidales; family S143-32; genus S143-32. Next base: position 5,787 of record WFZU01000151.1, on the reverse strand, counting down.
CCGGCATCAGGTCATCTTTCGCCGTTTGTTGAAGAAGATAAAGGAAATTTCCTTTTTCTTTCCATTCGGGGCTTACCATATTGCGGGCATCGCCGGAAGCCACCGCAAAAGAGATAAGGGTCGGCGGAACGTGCAGTTCGTGAAAGGAACCGCTCATACTGTCTTTTCCGCCGATGGCGGGAATATTCATAGCTTTCATTACGTATTGGGCACCCAACAGGGCAGCGACCGGCAAGCCCCAGTTTTCAGGAACTTTTCCGAGCCGGCGAAAATACTCCTGAAACGAAAGGCGTATGCGCCGGTAGTCAAAGCCCGCTGCCGCCAGCTTGGCAATAGACTCCACGACGGCATAAGCCGCTCCGTGAAACGGAGACCAAGAGGAAATCTCCGGATTAAATCCCCAGGTAATTCCCGAAACGGTATTTGTAACTCCCCGAAAGACCGGTATTTTATGAATAGAAACATCGGTGGGAGTTTCTTGATATTTGCCCCCGAAAGGCATCCACACCGTAGCGGCACCGATCGTAGCATCAAAGCGTTCCATCAAGCCTTTTTGCGAAGCAATGTTCAGGTCTTGAAAATGTTTTTCGAGGCTCTTTTGCAGGTTTTCACCGCTTCTTTTTACTTCAAAGGGATGTTTCCCGTCCGGTATCGTGATGACGGCATCCGCAGTGTTACGAACACCGTTAGTATCCAGAAATTCGCGGGATATATCCACAATCTTTTGTCCTCTCCACCACATTTTGAGCCGGGCGTCATCCGTGATTTCGGCAACGACTACCGCCTCCAAATTTTCTTCGCCGGCATATTTCATAAAGGCATCCACATCACCGGCATCCACGACCACCGCCATCCGTTCCTGCGATTCGGAAATAGCGAGTTCCGTACCGTTGAGACCGGCATATTTGGTACGGATACGGTCTAAATAAATATCCAGCCCTGCCGCCAATTCACCAATGGCAACGGAAACACCTCCGGCACCGAAATCATTGGATTTTTTGATAAGACGGGTAACTTCCGGGCGGCGAAAGAGTTTTTGTATTTTGCGTTCTTCGGGGGCATTTCCTTTTTGCACTTCGGCAAAAGCCGTGGTCAGCGACACGCTCGTATGTTCTTTGGAAGAGCCGGTAGCTCCCCCGATGCCGTCCCTTCCGGTGCGCCCGCCGAACATAATGACTTGGTCTCCGGCTTGCGGACTCTCACGGCGTACCATCGCCGCCGGAACAGCTCCCACGACTGCTCCGACTTCCATCCGCTTGGCTTTGTAGCCCGGATGATAAATCTCCCGCACGTGAGAGGTCGCTACGCCTATCTGATTGCCGTAGGAAGAATACCCGTGCGCCGCTTCTTGGGTTATTTTGCGTTGCGGCAATTTTCCTTCCAAGGTTTCTTCAATGGGTTCCAAAGGATTGGCGGCTCCGCTGACGCGAATGGCTTGATAGACATAAGCCCTTCCGGACAAAGGGTCGCGTATCGCCCCGCCGATGCAGGTGGAGGCGCCACCAAAAGGTTCTATCTCGGTCGGATGGTTGTGCGTTTCATTTTTGAACATCAGCAACCACGGCTCCGTTTTTCCATCGACCTCTACGTCAATATATACGGAACAAGCATTGATTTCTTCGGAAATTTCCAAATCTTCGAGCAGCCCCTTTTTGCGTATTTCCTTGGCGGAAATGGTAGCCATATCCATCAGACTGACAGGACGTGTCCCGGAGCGGTCTCCGTAAACATATTCCCGGCTTTTGTGATATTCATCAAAAGCTTTTTGCAGGCTTTCCGTGAAACGGTCTTGGGGAATAGTGATTTCTTTGAGTTTCGTCTCAAAAGTAGTATGCCGGCAATGGTCGGACCAATAGGTGTCCAAGACTTTTATCTCGGTCTCCGTCGGATTGCGTTTCTCTTCATTTCTGAAATAGGCGGCAATAAATTGCAAATCTTCCAAGGACATCGCCAAACCTTGCTCTTGCCAAAATGCATGCAACTCCGTTTCGGAAAAATCGATGAACCCTTCCCATACGACTACATCTTCCGGGGGAGCATTAGGCTCTAACGACAAGACGTTGAGATCTTTTTCCCGCATTTCCACGGGATTGATATAGAAGTCTTTAATGCTTTGAAGCTCTGCGTCCGTGATGTCGCCTTCCAAAAGCATCAGTTTCCCGCTTTTCACGATGACGCTACGGTTTTTTTCCGACAATATTTGCAAACATTGCATCGCAGAGTCGGCTCGTTGGTCAAATTGTCCGGGAAGATATTCCACGGCAAAAGCAGCATAATGCCGGAAGTCGATTTCATCGAAAACCTTATCCAGAGTGGGCTCGGAAAGGATTAATTCGCGCGCTTGGGCAAGCTCGTCTGCGTCCATACCGAACAGGTCGTAAATATTGAGAACACGAAGAGCGGACAAGCGGTTTTGCAAATGAAATGTCTCTATCAGCTCCCTTTTAAGAGACTGTGCTTCAACATTATATTCAGGTTTTTTTTCAACAAAAATACGGTAGTCCATAGTCCCGGGATTTATGATAAAAATAATGGATGATGAAAGGTGTTGCGAAAAGATTTTTTATCTTTCCATGAATGTCCAAGCTCCCCCGAAAATATAGGGTGCATACGCCTAAGGTGAGAAAATAAATGGTTTTTAAGAAGTCATTTAACAGCGTGCTCATTATCGTCAAAGAGAAATAAAATATCTAATCATCACTGTAATTCCGCCGCAAAAGTAGTATTATTTTGTGCTAAAAAACGAAATGTTTGTAAAATGTTTGTAAAAAACGCAACAACAGTAATACCACCGCATGAAAATCCATTGAACCCTTATTGCCTCTCAGCCGGAGGGGATTTGTTAAAGACAGAGCTCTTTTCCTTTTATGTAAAATCAAGGAGTCACCTCCCCCGTCCCCACAAGAAAAAATGTTATGCTGAGAAAGATATCAATAGAGAAAAACTCACCCCAGCGCAACATCCAACAACATCATTACGGCAAAGCCGAGCATTGCACCGATCGTGGAAAGGTCGGTATCGTTTCCTTGTTGCGATTCGGGAATCAATTCTTCGATGACGACAAAAATCATCGCACCGGCAGCAAACGAAAGCGCATAGGGCAAAAGCGGATTGATTTGTAGTACCAGATAAGCACCTGCGACACCGAAAAGGGGTTCGACGATGCCCGAGAGTTGTCCATAGTTAAATGCTTTCCAACGACTTAATCCTTCCCGCCGGAGCGGAATAGAGACGGCAGCCCCTTCGGGGAAATTTTGAATACCGATACCGACTGCCAACGCAATAGCATCTCCCAACATTCCGGAATCCTGACTGTGAGCCAAAGCTCCGAAAGCCACTCCCACCGCCAGCCCTTCGGGAATATTGTGCAGGGTAATGGCAAGCACCAAAAGAACACTGCGTTGCCAACGGGTTTTGATTCCTTCGGCATTTTCGGTTTTCAGTCCCAGATGAAGATGCGGCAATATTTTATCAATAATCAACAGGAAAAGTCCTCCTGACAGAAAGCCCGTAATAGCCGGAATCCAGCCAATCTTTCCCTGCTCCTCAGCCATATCAATAGCCGGTTTGAGGAGCGACCAAAAACTGGCGGCAATCATCACCCCGGCAGCAAATCCCAACATCGAATTAAGGATTTTTTGATTTATTTTCTTGAAAAAAAACACCATAGCAGCCCCGGCAGCCGTAACAGCCCAAGTAAAAAGGGTCGCCAAGAGCGCCAATAGTACCGGATTAATATGGACTATTTCTTTCAGTGTCATTCGTGTATGTTTTTTCTCTACTTTTCCGGATGGTCCGGCAAGGATTCACGTATTTTCCGGGGCAGCCTCTCATATACCAGCTGATAAGACCGGTCAATCCAATGACGGATCAAATGAGCAGGACGCCGCCTGCAGTCCATAACCGTATTCCAATGCTTTTTGTTCATATGGTAGCCCGGAACGACAAAAGGATATTGTTCCCGGAGCCGGATGGCCTCTCCGGGCTCGCATTTGAGATTGAGGTTAGCCTCATCCAGACTGAGCAGGGCATACATCTTCCCTCCGACTTTGAACACCAAGGTCGTTTCATCGAAGGGGAAGCCCTCTTCGGTGCCGGGTTTGGACAGACAATAGCTTCTGATTTCCTCTACATTCATAATTTTTGGGGGGGGTTGCCGGATGAAATAATTTTTTCGAGTTCATCTATCTTTTTGGGAATATTCCGGGTGAGATTGACCGGAGGATTGCCCACGAGAATATCGTCTTCGATACGGATTCCCATATTTTCCTTCCGGATATAAATGCCCGGTTCGCAAGTCAACACCATCCCTTCCCGAAAGGGAGTATCCTTATTGCCGGCATCGTGTACGTCCAGCCCGAGAAAATGCGACAATCCGTGCATATAATATTTTTTGTATGCCGGATGTTCTTTGTCTTGTTTCCTGATATCTTCCGGCGTAATCAGTCCCAACGAGAGGAGTTCTTTTTCCATCAATTTGCCGGCTTTTTCATTCAATTTGTTAATCGTATTGCCGGGGACGTACTCCCGGATCATTGCCTCTTGCACGCGAAGGACTGCCTCATAAACCGCTTTTTGCCGGGGGCTGAATTTCCCGTTTACGGGAATGGTGCGGGAACAGTCGGCGGCGTAGTTGTTATATTCCGCACCGAAATCCAAAAGAAGCAAATCCCCGGATAGCAAGTCGTCCTTGTTTTCCACGTAGTGTAAAACCGTGGCATTCAATCCTCCGGCAACGATAGTCTCGTAGGCAGCGACCGCTCCCCGGCGGTGAAAATGGTAGAATATCTCCGCTTCCACCTCATATTCGGTGTGAAGTCGCCTTATCTTTTTCAACACATGCTCAAAGCTTTCCTGCGTGATGTCCATTGCCTTTTTCATCAGTTGCAGTTCAAGTTTTTGCTTGACCGTCCGGTATTTTGCCAACAAAGGAGCTACGGACTTGACTTTCCGCTTGGCGGAAGACGAAAGCGTATCGAAAAAAGACTGTCCGGCATAGCTTATTCCCCTCGTAAAATTCTCATCTTCCAAACGATCTACATAAATAGTCTCCGTATTTTTCAAAAGTTTTTTTCGCATTCGCTCAAATTCCTCTCTTGGAAATATGCCGGCGATGCCGGAAATAGCTTCAGCCTCTTCCTTGTCCAAACGGTGTCCGAACCATATCTCATAGGTGGGATCCGCCCGGGGAATAAAAAGGAAAGATTGCAGGCGGCTTTCTTGTTTGCGAAGCACAAGCACGCAACCCGCTTGTTCAATTCCGGTCAGATAAAAGAAATTTGAATTTTGCCGGTAAGGGTAATATTGGTCTCCGTTTCTCCATAGTTCATCGTGGGCAAAAACGATAGCCACGGAGTTTTCTTGCATTTCATTGCCCAAGTTATTCCGGTTTTTCCGAAAAAAATCGGACGCTATTTTCTCCCGTTTCATATCCATATTATGTTTTTCGGCGAAATTATAAAATCTTGTCAGACAGATGGGATTTATTTAATTATGAATTATGAATTTTGCGGGGGCTACTGATTTCTATGATTATGCCGCGAATGTGCGAATTTCCCCCAAACCTCAAACTTCCCGTCGTCGCCGGTGGCGGAACAAGTAAGATTGGGAAATCCCGCGAAATTTTTACCTGCACCATCACCAAAGGCGTTTAAAGCGTCTCCGCAGACGACAGCGGTATTTGATTTATCCACACTTATTGAAGCGTTCGCCAAGGGCACGGCATCGCCGTCTTCGGTTTCGTAATAAACCGTTCCGCTAATGAGTTTTTTGGGGACAGGGTAGAGT
>WFZU01000150.1 GCA_015489405.1 Bacteroidales bacterium | reverse complement strand
CGTCCATAAAGTCCGGAGTCTGAGCTAGAATGTTCAAGAACAAGGCTTGCGAAATACTCAAAACCAAGGAGTTGACTTTTGTCAATGACTGTTTTGAGTATGAGCGTAACGCAGTTATTGGACATTATAGACGGACTCTAAATAGTGCTCGTCCATAAAGCCAATAACTTGAGCTGAAATGTTCGAATTCAAGGCTTGTGAAGTTCTGAAAGCGAAAGGAATTGACTTACGTCAATGCGATGCATTGAGCTTGCCGAAAAGACTGTTTTCAGAACGAGCGTAACGCTTTATTGGACATTACAGGCAGACTCAAAATAGCCAATATCAATCCCAAATCACCTTCCAGAAACCGTCCGTCGCTTCCGTTATTATGGTTAGGGCTTTTGCTTTGTCTTTCCGGTAGTAGCGGAGAACGTTTTTTTCCGTTTCTTTTTGTTGTCTTATGAAACTTCTTTCCTTGTTTTGCAATGAATTTTTACGGGTAGAAATCTGTTTTTCATAATTCTTATCCACTTGTTTTCCGTCCCGGACAAAATGCAGAAAGGAGTGCGAGGGAGCGCTTTCCTCTTGTGCTTCAAAATGGCGCATCAATGCTTCTCCGGGAGTCAGTCCGTTGTCAAAGGATGCGGGGATATGCAAAACACCGGAATATACCGGCACGAAAGGATGCGTGCAGGGGTGATAGAAAGATATCCAGAGGACATTTCCGACTGCCGGCGGGAGCTTTGCACGGAGTTGTGCGACCAAGCCGTATTGCGTACTCCGGGCGCAAATTGCCCGTTGCACAATATGAGGAGAGCCAAGACGGTAATGTTCGCTTTTGTCGAAAGGCGTATCCTCATAGTGGGAGCGCAGGACCGCAAATAAATCTTCCGGACGCAGCAGGTGTTTGGGTTTACAGGAAAAAGGGAAAGGCTCATCTATCCGGTAGTCCTTTTTTGCCAGCAGGTGCAATGCTCCCCAATGCCGTACAATATTGATACTGTCTTTCAAGTTACCGGCTTGACCGTACGCTTCCCTGAAATTAAAATCTTCATCGCTGCCGCTAAACCATCTCCTTTGGCGGGCATATTCGATAATGTCCGGAGAGGCTAAAAAATTCAGGCTGTCGTGGAGGTTTATCTTTCCGATGGTGTAATAATTGGGAATGATAGCCACTTCGTCATCGGGAATACGTTGGGCGACCCAATGTCTGCCTTGTACGACAGAGAGCATCCAGGCTTCCGAGGGACCGGCAATACAATAGGTTCTGCCGGAGGAGGCATAGCCGTATTTTTCGATCAATCTGCCCGCGATTTGTATCGCTTCCCTTGCCGTTTTTGCTTGCAAAGCCATAGCACGGCGCAGCCAATAGCCTATTCCGCCACCGGTGAAATCTTTGCGGTCTTCGCGCGAGGGACAGCCGTCGGAGACGATGGTAATCCCGTACTCATTTTGGTAGGAGTCTGAAAACTCCATTCCCGGCATTTCCAGCCACAACAGTGAATAGAGTTCTGCGGGAAGCTTCATAGTAGCACCGCGGCGCAATTGTACTTCTTCCGGAGTATTGCTTTCGATATGTTTTGTTTTGAAAAAATTTACCAAGTGTTCGCCGCCGTCGTCCTCATTGTGCGCCAGGAGTACCGAACCGTCTTCCGTGGCATTCTTACCGGCTAAAACGGTGAAACAATTGTAGTTGTTTTGTCCCCGGACAAATGTGAAAATAAGGAATAAGAGACCTAATATTATATGTTTCATTTATTTTTTACTTATTGATTATCAATCAAATACAATATATTAGAATTGGATTGAAAACCCATAAAGAAAGAGCCTGTCAGCGGAGTTTCGGAAAATTTATTTCCTCTTTCACTACAAAAGCATTCGGGTATTTGGATTTAATTTTTTGCAGAAACAATTCCGCATCACTCCGTCTGATAAAGTCGCCAACTCTGACTTTGTAATAGGGGGCATTGAAGGTCAAATATACCGGCATATCCGGATAGGTTGCCACAAAAGAACTTTTGCGGGAAAGCGCTTGTTGATAGGAGTTGTTGCCTCCTTCAAAAAATATCTCCACTCTCCATCCGTCTATTTTGGGATTTTCTTTCAAATAAGCTTGTTGCAGGGCTACCAGACTGTCCAGACGGGCATCTCGGTGAATAATCATATTGGGATTGGGATGAAAATCAGCAAGCCCTTGTCCGGCAAGAAGCCCGGAAAAAAGCAAAAGCACACCGGATAAGATATTTCGAAGTCTCCTCATAATTTTTTATTTATTGGCAAAGGTAGGTTTTTTTTCGTTACCAATGACTGTTTTGAGTATGAGCGTAACGCTTTATTGGACATCATAGACAGACGCTAATTATTACTACCGTACTAATTTGCTCAACTCCCTAAAACCCAATTTATTAACATTTATGACAAAGCGAAATTCCCGGAGGATATTCTGACTTCCGGAGCGTAAATCCGGACTCGCCAGCAAAGGCAGATAAAGTTCAAAAGCCCCTCTCAATAGGGAAAAAGAAATGCCGGATTCGTAATAAAAATGATGATTTGCAGCAAAATCACCATACGCAAGATGGCTAAATAGTTTTAGCGGCAGCCGCAGTTGTGAAGGCAAATCCAAGGTAAAACGGACGGCTCCGATCCAAGGACTTTTGGCACCTCCCAGGACAAATCCCCCTTCGGAGGGAACGAATTGATGACTCCACAATTCGGTGTTTTCGTGCTCATAACGGGCGAAAAACCATTGGTCGAACAGATAATCGTTATCACCTCTTCCTCCGCTCAACGAATAGTCATAAAGTGGACTTAATCCCTCTCTCTTGAATATGTAACTTCCTGCAAATATTTCCGTGTTGAGACCGTCTTTTCCCTGATAATGAATTTTGTAACTTGCTCCGGTATTTATTTTGACGTATGCAGAGGTGATTTCCGTTTGAATGCTAAAAGCATGCGGGTTTATTCTCTTGAAATAGTCGTATGAGTAGCGGAGGCTGAAATAATCATGCAGGGGATTCAGCGCTTGAAAATAGCTTGGATTTTTTACGTGCGTCCAAAAGACGGAAAGCACTTCTTCGTCGCCACTCTTGCCGGAATTGAAATACAGATTTACTCCCGTTTTATACCGTTGGTAGAAATCGCCGTCAGAGGAAACACTAAAACGCTTGGTGCCGGCGTGGAACTCAATCTCTTGCAGCTTCGAACCGGAGATTAGATAATGATAGTTGAGGTGTCCCGTTCCTACGATTTGTTTGGACTTGAAAGCATACACCGGCATAGCGTGAATTTCCAGTTGGGGAATGGGTATGAAAGCTTTGTTGAACCACAATCCCAACATAAAACCGTCATAGCGGTTTGCTCCCCACACGGGGGTAAAATTAAGATAGGTTTTTTCCGCACTTTCCACAGGGTGGAATAGGGAAAGTTTAATTTTTTTGTAAGAAGGTATTTTTTGTTGCGGAAAGAGAACATTATTCCGGGGAAAGACATCCGGCACGATGTCGTTGTCAATCCGGATCTTCCGGTAATTCCGGATGGATTTGAGTGCAATATTTTGCTCCTCCTCGATATTTTTCACCCAGCGGTATTGCGTGCTGTCCTTTCCGGTCAGTAGCAATTTTACGGGTGCTGCAAAATCTCCCTCGTTTTCAATCTCAAGGCTGTTATCCTCCATTTCAAGAGCATAATCAATGCGTTCGTTGGTTTTCAATAAATGCTCGAAAAGCCAATCCATATTTTCGCCCGTTTTTTCCTCAAAGACCTTTTTGAGATCTTCCGGATAAGGATGTTTGTATTGCCAACGCTTATAATATTCCTGCATCACCTCATTAAACTTTTCCGCTCCGAGATAATCGAATACGTACCAAAAGAACCTTGCCGTATTTTGATAGACGGCAATTCCGTAATTCATTTCCGAATAATCCGGTGAGGCAAGCGCCAAGCCTTGATGATAGGGTGTTCTGGCAATCATTTTATACAGCAGGCTTGAGGCTATGTTTATTTGTTTTTGACGAATACGCTTATTTTTTGAGGAGGAATCATTTTTCGCCATTTTCTCTTTGGTCATTGCGTAGCGTTGGTCGCTAAACGAGTTGATGCCTTCGTCCATCCAAGGGTGTTCCCGTTCATTGCTGCCCAAAATACCGTAAAACCAATTGTGTCCG
>WFZU01000149.1 GCA_015489405.1 Bacteroidales bacterium | reverse complement strand
TACTCTTGGAAACCGGTAAATCAATCTCTACGGGACTTTCCCAATGGGCTTTTGCAGGGACTTGAAGACAAACTTGCATATATCAAAGATACCTTTCCAGATTTTGGAGTCGTTGCCGGGCGTTTTCGAGATGTTTGATTGCTTCCAGGTCCGTGGAGATGGATTTTTTTTGTTCTGCAATATAGGCTTTGGCACCCTCGATGGTAAATTTCTTTTCTTTCAGCAGATAGATTATCAAACGCAGGATTTCAATGTCTTTTTGGACAAATCGCCGGTCTCCTTTTTTGTTTTTCTTGGGTTTCAGTATGCTGAACTCTTTTTCCCAATACCGGATTTGGGAAGCTTTCACCTGCAAAGCCTCGGCTACTTCCCGGATGGAATAATAATATTTGCTCGAAGCGAAAATATCTTGATTATCCATACGTCTGCTGCTTAGTCAAAACTTTGGTTCGGCATCTTAGACATTTCCAAGATGCGATCATATTCCTCCGGTGTCAAATCATTGAAAAAGTAATAGATGGGATTGACTTTGCGGTTTCCTTTCATTACTTCATAATGGAGGTGGGGAGCGGTAGATAGTCCCGTGTTACCGACCAATCCGATGACTTGTCCCCGTTTTACTTTCTGTCCTTGCTTAACGAGTATTTTACTCATATGAGCATAGCGGGTCTTATAGGAATAACCATGATTAATAATGACCTCATTTCCGTATCCCCGCCGTGAATGTTTTACCCGTTCTACAACTCCATCGCCCGTGGCGTATATTTTAGTGCCGCGCGGAGCCGTGAAATCCAGACCTTCATGAAATTTCCGGGTCTTATAGATAGGGTGAATACGGTAGCCGAAATAGGAAGCAATGCGTCGTAAGTCTTTATTGCTAATGGGTTGAATAGCAGGGATATGAGCTAACATTTTCTCTTTGTCTTTAGCCATTTTGTAAACCTCTTCGAGGGATTTGGATTGCACCACCAATTGTCCGGTAATCTTATCAATCTTTTTAGCTACATTAATGAGCACTTCCGAATTTCTTAAACCTTCCAGATCCGCATACCGGTCAACACCTCCATAACCGGCTTCACGGATACTTGAAGGCACCGGCTCTGCTTCAAATATGACTCTGTAAACGTCATCATCATGGCGTTGTACTTCGGCAAGGACATCTTCAATCTTATCCAATTTTTGACTCATCAATTGGAAACGCAATTCGTATTGTGCAATCTCTCTTTTCAGGGCTTTTTCTTTGGGTGAATCTATGGTGTTGTAGGCTATCAACATTACGACTATGGCGAAAAGAACTACCATCAAAGAAAATTTTGCAAAATGTAGCAAGCGCCCTTTCCAGGATTGTTGCTCTTCCACAAATTGGAGCGTGTGCGGATCGAATTTGTATGCCGTTTTTTTCCCCTGTCTCATTCTATATACGCAAATGTCAATTTTTCACTTTCTTCTCCCGGTAACCCGTTTCCGGGTATTGATTTGCCCGGATTCAAAATTTTGCGCAAAAGTATAAAAAATATTTTAATTTTGCCCGCTCTATTGGAAATTTTAACAAAATATTTGTTAATACGTTCCTTAAGAGTGATTCTAATAGGTTTGAGTAGAGTCGTAATAGGTTGATTAATAGTTTGATAACAAAAAATATCCGGATATGAAATCCCAAGAGATACGCAGTGCATTTCTATCATTTTTTAAAGAAAAGAAACATAAAATCGTGCCTTCGGCACCCATGGTGGTGAAAGATGACCCCACTTTGATGTTTACCAATGCGGGAATGAACCAATTTAAAGACATCTTTCTGGGCTTGCGCCAAGCCACGGATTTACGCGTTGCCGATGCACAAAAATGCTTGCGTGTCTCCGGAAAACATAATGATTTGGAAGAAGTCGGGAAGGATACTTACCATCATACCATGTTTGAGATGCTGGGCAATTGGTCCTTCGGAGACTATTTTAAGGAAGAAGCCATTGATTATGCTTGGGAATTTCTGACGGAAGTGATGAAGATAGATACTTCACGCATTTATGCTACCGTTTTTGAAGGAGACGAAAAAGACGGTCTTTCCAAAGATACGGAATCAGAAAAGTATTGGCAAAAGTATCTCTCCTCCGACCGTATTATTGAAGGTAACAAGAAGGATAATTTTTGGGAAATGGGGGATACCGGTCCCTGTGGTCCTTGCTCTGAAATTCACGTGGATTTGAGAGACGACAAAGAACGCTCGCAAGTTTCCGGCGCTGCCTTGGTCAACAAAGATCATCCTTTGGTCATAGAAATATGGAATTTGGTATTTATCCAATACAATCGCAAGCAGGATGGCTCTTTGGAAGCGCTTCCCAATAAACACGTGGATACGGGGATGGGCTTTGAACGCTTGTGTATGGTGGTGCAAAATAAAAAGTCCAATTATGATACCGATGTATTTCAGCCCTTGATTCGCAAGATTGGTGAATTAAGTCATTACACCTACGGTGAAAAAGAGGAAACGGATGTGGCTATGCGCGTCATCGCCGACCATATCCGTACGATTGCCTTCTCTATTGCGGACGGACAATTGCCTTCCAATGAGAAAGCCGGCTATGTGATTCGCCGTATTCTCCGGCGGGCGGTGCGATACGCTTTCACTTTCTTGAATCAAAAGGAGGCTTTCCTCTATAAAATTATCCCTACGCTGGTAGAACTAATGGGGGATCAATATCCTGAACTCAAAAGCCAACAAAACTTGATTACCAAAGTTACCGAAGAGGAAGAAAATGCTTTCTTGCGCACCTTGGAAATCGGTATAAAACTCTTGGATAAGGAAATCAACAGCCTGAAAAAATCCAAGCATAATAAACTTCCGGGGAAGATTGCTTTTACCCTTTACGATGCCTACGGTTTTCCTCCCGATTTGACTTCCCTAATCTTGGAAGAACAAGGATTGGTGATTGATCAAGAAGGCTTTGACAAGGAGATGAAAAAGCAAAAAGAACGTTCGCGAAATGCCGTGAAACAAGAAACGCAAGAATGGATTGTCCTTCGAGAGAATGATGAAAGCCGTTTCTTGGGCTACGACCAAAAGGAAGCGGATGTGTATATCACGCGTTACCGTAAAGCTAAGATAAAATCCAAAGATGTTTTTCATCTGGTCTTCGACCAAACGCCTTTTTACGGAGAGAGCGGGGGACAGGTGGGAGACACCGGATATATCGAATACGAAGGGGAACGGATAGAGATTATTGACACGCAAAAAGAGCATAATCAAACCATTCATTATTGCACCCGGCTCCCGCAGCATTTGGAAGCCCGGTTTCATGCGGTGGTGGATGTCTCCAAGCAGCAGCTGACCGCCTGCAATCACAGCGCTACACACCTCTTGCATTTGGCGCTTCGCGAAATATTAGGAACGCACGTGGAACAAAAAGGTTCTCATGTGGATGCGAAAAGGTTGCGTTTTGATTTTACTCATTTTCAAAAAATCAATGACGAAGATTTGCAACGCATCGAGCATCGTGTCAATCAATTGATACGGGCTAATCTCCCGCTTGTTGAAAAGCGAAATGTGCCTATCCAAGAAGCACGGGAGATGGGGGCAATGGCACTTTTCGGAGAAAAATACGGGGATGCCGTGCGGGTGATTAAGTTCGGTAGGTCGGTAGAATTGTGCGGGGGGATACACGTGCAAGCGACCGGCGAGATTGGCTTCTTTAAGATTCTCACCGAAGGTGCTATCGCTGCCGGTATTCGCCGGATAGAGGCGATCACTTCCGTGGAATCCGAGCTGTTCATTCAGGAGCAAATGAAACTAATCAAGGATATACAAGCCGTCTTGAAAAACAAAAAACAGGTGCTCAAGGGAGTGGAAGAGATTGTAGAGGAAAACCGCAATTTACAGCAACAGTTAAAAGCACTCAAAGCCGAAAAATTGCAATCGATACGCCGCGAACTGCAACAGTCCGCCCAAGCCTTCAAAGGCTATACATTGATTACCGCAAAATTGGATACGGACGCTGCGGGGCTTAAAGATTTGGCTTTCCAATTGACCCGGAATGAAAACAATATGATCGTGGCATTGGCTTCCTCCAAAGGGGGAAAGGTGTCTTATGTCATCAAAGTTAGTGATTCGCTGTCCCAAGAGAAAGAAATTCATGCCGGTAAATTGATACGCGAAGTAGCCAAAGAAATTCGCGGGGGCGGAGGCGGACAGGCGCATTTTGCCAGTGCCGGAGGTAGTTTTCCCGAAGGGATAGACAAATCCTTTGAGCGTTTGCGTGAGCTTTTGTAATGTGTTGTGATATAATGAGGTAATGCGTTTGTCAGCTTATCTCGTTATGGACTTCTTGCTTTTTTGCCCGGGGTGAAAAAGAAAAAATAAAAATTTGCTCTTTTCGTTTTATTAGTAATTTTGTGAAAATATTTATGTGTGCGTTATGACGGAACAAATGATGGAACAAGGGAAAAAAGACCATAAAAGTAAGATATTTTTGGGGCTTGCCATTCTGTTTTTGCTGGGGATTGTCGGGCTATTCTTTTATTTTTTACCCAAGGTAAAAGAGTACAAACAGTTGGCTGAAGAGAAGGAAATCCAAAAGCAGGAGATTCAAGAAAGTCTCGACCGGATGATTGCCAAACGCGACAGTATCAAGGCTCTCTATGGAGAGTTGTCGGATTCCTTGGAGGCGAAGGACCGTATTATTGAGGAGAAGGCAAAAGAAATCAAGAAACTCCTTAATTATAAATGGGAATACCGTAAGGTGAGTAAAAAACTTGCCTTGCTTCGCAAAATTACGCAACGCTATGTTGCCAAGATGGATTCTCTCTATACGGCGAACAAAGCTCTTCATCAAGAAAATGTAAAGATAAAAAAACAATATTCCGAAGAGGTCAAAAAGAATGAAGAACTGACGAAAACCAAAGAAAGTTTGGAACAAAAGGTCGAAAAAGCTGCAGTATTGAAGGCTTCGGATATACAGATTACCACCTTCCGTTTCACGGGGAGCGGGAAAGCCAAAGAAACGGATAAGGCGAAGAGAATCAAACGGATTAAAGTTTGTTTTACGGTCAATGCAAATTCATTGGTAGAGAACGCTTTTAAAACCCTCTATGTCCGTATCGCCAAGCCCGATCAGGAAATTATGATTAAAGATGCTTCGGATAAATATACCTTTACTTTTCAAGGAAGCACGATGCAATTCACAACCAAAAAAGATTTCCAATATGCAGGGGAAGATCAGGATGTGTGCGTGAATTATACGCTTCCTTCCAAAGATATTCCGCTACCGGCGGGAAAATATACGGTAACCATATTTTTGGATGACCACGAAGTCGGCGAAAAATCTTTCCGCTTGAGATAGGTGATTATAAACGGTGGGAATGCTCTGCCCGGGGAATTTTATGGTTCAAGGCTGCTTTCTCCAAGGTCTCATCAAATCTTCTTAAATACCTCTTGCGGTATCCAACCGATTTTTCCGTTGCCGATTTTGATTTTAGACCAGTTGTTTTCGTTTTCCAGAATATCCACTTTCAGCCCTTCGTGGATGACAAACAGATCCACGCTTTTTTCATTGGGTGAGCTTTTGACGACCACCGAAGGGGCAAAAATAACAGCCTCATTATGCTGTGTGGCAGTTTGGTAGGAGCGATAGGCAAAGTAAAAGGAGAAAGCCGTGAGAATGATTACCAAGATACCGCCGTAAAAACTCATTTTCTTGACCCTTATATTTCTGCTTAAAAAGAAAATGCTTGCCAAAAGAAAAATGATAAAAAAGAGCGAAAGGCTGATAATCGTCCATTGATCGGGAGAAAACATTTGCAACCGGGATTTCCACCAAGCAGCAAAAAAGACTTCCGGCACTTCCTCCAATTTGTCTACAATTTTGCCGTTGGCAATCTTTAAGTTGTGGGCAATGTCTTCATTGGCGGGGTCTAATTTTTTTGCCTTCTCGTAGTAATAAATGGCTTCCGGCAGTTTATTGCTTTTGTAGTACGCATTCCCCAGGTTGTAGTACAAACGGGCGGAGACGATATCCGAATCCACAATTTGTTGGTAAAGTTTAGCGGCTTCTTCGTAGCGCTCGGCATTGTAGAGTGTATTGGCTTTCCGGAGCGTTTCTTCCAACGCTCCGGCGCGGAGCATTATACCGCTCAAAATAATCAGGCTTAAGACGATTAGCTTTTTCATAGTATCTTACTTGGTTTTTTTCCGGTACAATTAATATTATTTCAGTTCTTTTTCCATATCGCTGATTAGCGCAATAGCTTCCTTATAGACAAAGTTCATATCCTTGTCGGTATCATCGGGTGCAAAGCGTGAATATTCGCAATGATTCAATAAATCCGTGTAGCGTTCGATCAGGCTTTCGGAAACCCCTTTTTCTTTCAGTTTCTCTTCCATAGTCGCCATAGACAGTTGCGACAATGGAATCCCGAATTTATCACTCAAATAGCCCCACAAAGATTCGGATACTTCGACGTAGAACTCCTCTTTGCGTTTTTCGCGCATCAACTTTTCACTCTTCTTCAATCGTCCCCGGGCAACTTTAGTGGCTTTCTTGGTGCGTATCATCCGGTGGTTGCTCCGGCGTTTGAGCTCATTTTTCATCAGAATAGTGAAAATGATGAAGGCAGCTACCGGGAAAAACAGGAAGAAATAAAACCAACTGCTTCCCCAGAGGTAATCCGTCTGTTTGCGAAGTTCCCCGACATTCATATATATGTGACGAATATCCGAATTCAATGTTTTGATTTCTTGTTTATTGGAAGTGGTAGCAGTGCCGTCAAAAGTCGTAACATTGTCGTCTTTAGCGGATTTTTCGATATGCAGTGTATATTCGGGCGTGTTTAGTGTGATATACCTTTTCTTGTTTGGATTAAAAAAGGTAAAGGCGGATGAGGGTATTTGGTAGTCTCCGGCAGAGCGGGGAATAATAAGATATTCGAACGTCTTGGTGCCGGATATTCCGTAGTCGGAAACTCGTGTTTTTTGTGTAATCTTCGGGTCATAGACCTCAAAGTCCGGCGGGAAGTTTAGTTCGGGACCGCTGAAAAGCTCGATATTACCGCTTCCTTTGATGGTGATTTTCAGGGTAATGGCATCATTTGTTTTCGCATTTTCCTTGTCGATATGAGCGTTCATTGTAAAGTTCCCGACGGCTCCGTTGAAAGTAGCGGGTTTATTCTTTGTCGGCAAATCTTTCACGGTAATATTGACGCTTGGTGCGTAAACATCCACATCTACATTTTGGTAGCTGTTGAAAAACGGGTCATTAAAGAAAGAATCAAAAATGGAGCCGGTCCGTCTGCGTTGCCGGCGGCTTTGCACTTGTGCCGTCAGTTCAATTTTTTTACGTGGAATTTTTAATTTCCCGGTTTTTTGCGGGAAAAGGGCAAATTTCCCAATTTCCGCAACCATATACCGTTTCCCGTTATAGGTCTCTTCGTATTGTTTGTATTGTTTTGCCTTTTCCAAAAGGTTTTTGGACCAAAATCCGGAG
Organism: Bacteroidales bacterium; assembly: GCA_015489405.1. Classification (GTDB taxonomy): domain Bacteria; phylum Bacteroidota; class Bacteroidia; order Bacteroidales; family S143-32; genus S143-32. Next base: position 1,549 of record WFZU01000149.1, on the reverse strand, counting down.
AAGGTATTCAATTCCTGTGCATTGACATTGTTTAGATTGACGGAAAAATACAATTTGTAGGTAAGCGTGAGTTGTTCTCCGAGATAAACTTTGGATTTGTCCACGATCGCCCGGATAAAGATACGGTCTTTCAGGTTTTGAGATTGGTCGCCACTGTCGTTATATGATTGCCGCCGGGTGTTGTTTTGCCGGTGGGTGTTTTGTGTCCGGGGGTTCCCTTTGACGACACGAATTTTAAACTCATCGCTAAAATATTCTTTGCCGTCAACGATTGCCTTTGCCGGTCTGATAATAAAAGTTCCTGCCTTTTTGGCATACAACATTATGGTATAGGTATCGGAGGTTTCACTGGTCCATTTCCCGTTGATATATGAGCTGCTGGAACTGTGGGAGGTATAGGGACCTCCGATTTTTTGAAAGCCCGGAAAACGCGGAAATTCAATATCGTCCACTTTGGAATTGACGATAAAGTCAATCTGGAACCGGTCTCCTTCCTGTACTTCTTCCGGTGCATTTACCCGGACAGAGACTTCCTGCCCCTGAACGGCTGACACTAAGAATAATATGAAATATATGATGTGTTTTCGCATTTTATTATTTTTCTTTTATTCAAATCTCCCTGTCCACAAAAAATATGCTAATCTATACGATTACCAGTCTTTTTCAACTTTTTTAGATTTCGCTTTCTTTTGTTTTGCTCTTTTCACTTTCAGCAATGTCTTCTTCTCTTTATTGTTGAGCGCTTTTAACATTTTGTCAGCTTCTTTTTTAGACATTTTCTGAGCCTTTCTCATAGATTGCTGCGGCTTGGGCTGTTGTCCTTGTTTTTGTTCATCCGGTTTACCCTGTTCTTTTTTATCCTGCTTTTGTTTGTCTTGCTTTTGTTTGTCTTGTTTTTGCTGATCTTTCTTGTCCTGATTCTTTTTGTCCTGATTCTTTTTGTCTTGATTTTTCTTGTCCTGATTCTTTTTATCTTGATTCTTTTTATCTTGATTCTTTTTGTCCTGGTTTTTCTTATCTTGATTTTTCTTATCCTTCTTGTTTTTGTCTTTGTTGTTTTTATTCTTTTGTTGTTGTTTTTTCATTTTCAACGCATAAGCCAGATTATATTTGGTATCCATATCTTTCGGATTGAGTCTTAGGGATTGTTTATAGGCTTGGATAGCCTCGTCAATTTTTTTGTTGCTCAAATACGTATTTCCCAGATTGTAATATGCTTCGGCACGGACATCTCCGGAAAGAGACAGGTTGTGTGCAATGGTACTAAAGTGTTTTTCCGCATCCTCATATTCTTTGTTTCGGAAGCTTACGTCTCCCAGATTAAAGATGGCTTTTTCGGATTTGGGATTTTTCTCCAAGGCCTTTTGGTATTTTTCTTTGGCTTGTTCGAAATCTTGTTTTGAATAAGCCTTGTTCCCGTTGCGGATATAAGGGTTTTCCCGCTGTGCATACAGTCCTGCGAGACTGCCTATTAATATCATCAATGCTGCTATTGTTTTCATAGGTCTATCTTATTGCTATCGTTTTTTTATTACTCCATTTCCTATTC
>WFZU01000148.1 GCA_015489405.1 Bacteroidales bacterium | reverse complement strand
TTGTCCGCTTGGATTGTCGGTATCGTCCGCATCCATTTTGGGACCTCCGAGCATAACCACCCCGACCGCCGGAGGATTAAGTCCGTAAGATTCGGGACCCCCATTATCACTTTCGTCTCCATTGTAGGTAATAAATGCTCCCCGTTCTACATCTGACAAAACATAATCGTCAATGAAATTTCCCAAATCCGTATCGGTAAACAAACCCATTAACATATCCGTATAATCATTTCCGGAGCGATTGAAGATCTCATAGTGCATAAAGATCGTATTTTCATACCAAGGCTTGGTGTCATCGTGAATTGCCCAAAACATAGCGTGGATTTCCACGCCGAGGGAATCCCCCCCGGTTTCCGTATGTGGTAATAAATCATTGAATACAAAAAATAATGTTTGGTCTCCTTTTATCAGCGGATAATCTCCCAATTCAGGTTGGTAATGTTCATCTCCGGCAACATTAACAAAAGGAGCTATAAACTCCGCCTGGTGGAGAGCTGTATCACCGTGGGCAGGCCAGCTGGCAATGACTTCCGGCATCTCATAATCCGGATCATTCCAATGCTCTTTGTGGTAGAGCACTTCTTCTTTGTTTATTTTCCATATTTTAGCCCAACTGCCTGCAGTGTATGGAGTTACCTCTATTTCTTCCCCTTGACTTATGGGACCTTCCCAATAATCCATCCCTGTCTGACGATAGGTCTCGCCTGCGAGATGCAAATTCCCCTGTTCGTCCATTCCTCCCAACCACATAGTACCTGAAAAAATCGCAGTATGTCCACTCCCTTTGGGAAACTCAAATTGAGGTTGGTCAAAATCCCAAAAATGGTTTCCATAAGAGTTTATTTGCGCACTAATGTTGTTGATGTCAATATTTTGACCCGCTTTCACAGGAAATATTACTTTTCCCACACTTAATGTAAAATCAATATTCCCGTTTTCATCTTCCAAAATATAGGTGAAATAAAAACTTTGGAAATGATAACCGAGAAAGAAAGTAATCGAAGAATCGGTTACGGCTGTCACTTCGGGCTTGTTTAACAGTGCGGACATAGAAAATTCGGCAATCCCGAAAGAATCTCCATCAGGGTCGTAATCATTAGCAATGACATTCACCGTGATTTCCTGCCCGAAAACCGGCTCGACGGTATCATTAACTGCAACAGGTGGTTGATTTTGAGCATATAAACCCAAATTGAGTAAAAATAATCCGAGAATAAATGTAATTTTTTTCATCATAACATAAAATTTAACGTATAACAAACTTCTTTCACTACCCTTACGAAATAAAAACAAAAAAGGTTGCGTGTAGAGATTTTTTTTTATACAAAGTAAAAAATAGTAGCTTTGCAAAACCATTAAAACGCAGTAGGAATGGCTTCAACAGGACACAGAAAATATTACCGGCTCTCGGATCTCAGCCGGAGCATCGGCAGAATGATTGAGAAATATTACACAAAAAAATATTGGGTAAAAGCCGAGATTGCCAAGCTCAATTATTATCCCAAAAGCGGACATTGTTATCCCGACCTTGTCGAAAAAGCCGAAGGGCGTATCAAAGTGCAGATGCGGGCTACCATATGGCGGCATCATTATCAGGCTATCCGGCGAAAATTTGAAGCTACTACCCACGAAGAACTCAAAAGTGGTCTTCAAGTATTGTTTTTAGCGGAGCTTAAATATGACGGGGTGCACGGTCTTTCATTGAATATCACCGACATTGACCCTAGCCTCAATCTGGGTGCTATGGCAAAGGAAAAGATGGAATGCATTGCAAGGCTCAAAAAAGAGAAAATCTTTGACCTTAACCGGAATCTCCATTTGCCCCTATTGCCCAAACGGCTGGCAATTATTTCCGTCAGTACGAGCAAAGGCTATCAGGACTTTCTGAATATATTAGATCCGGTAAAAACAAAGTATGGTGTTTTTCATATGCTCTTCCCGGCACTTTTGCAGGGAGACAACGCCATCCCTTCCATCATCGAACAATTGCACATTATCGAGCGGGTCAAATCTCATTTTGATGCCGTCTTAATCATTCGCGGAGGGGGCGGAGATGTGGGACTTCACGCTTACAACAATTATGACTTGGCGCGTACTATTGCTACTTTTCCCTTGCCGGTTTTGACCGGAATTGGACACGCCAGCAACGAGACGGTTTCGGATATGGTGGCATACAAAAATGTGATTACACCGACCGAGCTTGCCTACTATATCCTCGAAAAGTTGGAGGGTTTTGAGCAATTTCTATTTGAGGTACAGGACAGTATCGTGCAAATGTCCCGTTACATTCTGGAAACCAATAAAAAACAATTGGAATTTTTCAAACAAGGCATTTTTCTGAAAAGCCGTAATATGCTTCAAGCACAATACGCGCAATTGGCTTCTTTCCGGCAACTATTGCCGCATTTTGCCAAGCAAAGACTGCGTACGGAACAACAAGCGATAGCCTTGCTGACAGAGAAAATTCAACTACTTTCTCCGGAAAATGTCTTGCAAAGGGGATATAGCATCACTTTTCACCGGGGAAAAGTATTATACGATGCTTCCCGCCTGAAAGAAGGGGATGAAATCAGCACACAATTGTCCGGAGGACAGACTGTCAAGAGTGTCGTCAAGTCCGGTTCAGAAGAGTGAAGCTTGCCCCGGCGATTTTTTTCTGCCGAGGTGTTGATAAGCTAATTCCGTCACCTCCCTCCCGCGGGGTGTACGCATCAGGAAGCCTTCCTGTATCAAGAAAGGTTCATAGACTTCTTCTATCGTCCCGGCATCTTCGCCCACGGCGGTCGCAATGGTCGTCAGCCCCACGGGACCGCCTTTAAATTTATCAATGATAGTGCTTAAAATTTTATTGTCCATTTCGTCCAGACCGTAGTCGTCCACATTCAGTGCCGCCAAGGCGAAAACGGATATTTTTTTGTCAATATTTCCGTTTCCTTTGATTTGTGCGAAATCTCTCACCCTGCGCAGGAGAAGGTTGGCAATACGCGGCGTGCCGCGGCTCCGGCGGGCTATTTCGTAGGCTGCCTCATCGTCTATTTCCACTTTCAGAATGCTTGCCGAACGCTTAATAATAGCTGCCAGCGTGTCCGAATTATAGTATTCGAGGCGCAGATTAATACCGATACGTGAACGCAAAGGGGCAGTCAGCAGTCCCGAGCGGGTAGTGGCTCCTATTAACGTAAAAGGATTCAGAGAAATCTGTACCGTGCGCGCGTTGGGACCTGTTTCTATCATAATGTCGATTTTGTAATCCTCCATTGCGGAATACAAATATTCTTCGACTACCGGCGAGAGCCGGTGAATCTCGTCGATAAACAGTACGTCATTGGGTTCGAGATTGGTCAACAGTCCGGCGAGGTCCCCGGGCTTGTCCAAGACCGGACCCGAAGTGGTTTTAATATTGACTCCCAGTTCATTGGAGATGATATAGGAGAGGGTGGTCTTGCCCAGTCCCGGAGGTCCGTGAAGCAAAACGTGGTCTAAGGCTTCTCCTCTCAATTTGGCAGCCTGTACGAAGATAGAAAGATTTTCTACGACCCCCGGTTGTCCGGCAAAATCATCAAAACGTACCGGTCGCAACACTTTTTCAATCTCTTTCTCTATCTTGCTAAGATGTTTGCCTTCGGCATCTAAATTTTCATTCATTGGTCAGGGCTCTGTTCGTTTATAAATCGGGAGTATTAAAAGTATCGCCATCAGCCAGTCTGCCGCTTTGGTAGCCTTTCATAAACCAGTGCATCCGCTGTTTGGAAGTGCCGTGAGTGAAAGCGTCGGGGACTACATAACCCTGCGCTTGTTTTTGCAGGTGGTCGTCGCCGATAGCGTTGGCAGCACGCAAGGCTTCTTCGATGTCTCCTTGGTCTAAAATCTTTTCCATATTATCGGCATAGTGCGCCCATACGCCGGCAAGAAAATCCGCTTGCAGTTCCAAGCGAACGGAAAGTTTATTGTAAGCCGTTTGGCTCAATTTTCTCCGTTGGGAATGCACTTGGTCTGTAATGCCAAGCAAATATTGGACGTGATGACCCACCTCGTGGGCAATCACATACGCCATGGCAAAATCACCGGAAGCGCCGAAACGCTGAGACAATTCGTAGAAAAACTGCGTGTCGAGATAGACTTTTTGGTCTGCCGGACAGTAGAAAGGTCCCGTAGCGGCATTTGCCATTCCGCAAGCCGCTTGCGTCTGCCCCGAATAGAGCACCAAGGTAGGCGGGATATAGTGCTTGTGCAATTGTTCCCGGAATACTTTTTCCCACACATTTTCGGTTTCTTTGAGCACGACTTTGGAGAAGTCTGCCAATTGTTCATCTTTGGCACTGATAGCTCTGCCCCCACCGGTTTCCGTGCCGGGGAGGCTTCCTGTTTGTCGCAGGAGGGAAAGCGGATTTTGTCCCGTAATCCACGAGAACACAATCACGATAATAATCCCGACAATACCTATTCCGCCGCCCACTTTCGTCCGGCTTCTCCTGCGGTCTTCTACATTCCGGCTCTGAGCCCTGCCTTTCCAACGCATAGTATTTTTTTTGCAAAAGTAAAGATTTTTTGAGAATGGACAATGCATTATTTTGCTTTGCCGGAAAAACGAAGGGGGAAAAGAAGCCTGTTTTTTTGCGTTTGATAGAATATCGAAAAAAAATATTGCAGTCATCATTATTAGTGATAACTTTGCTCCATGGTGTGTGCATGTTAATTTTTGTCGAACGTATGAAAAACTTATTCTTTTTCGCCTTTGTCGTGTTTTTTTCTACGGGTTTAGGTGCTCAGGTGTTTAGTTCTGCTAAAATAATCAATACGATGGTCGATCCGGAGATTGTAAAGACAGCGGATTTCAATCACGATGGATACGATGATATTGTTTTTGCTACAATTTTCAGTAAGAAAATTGTGGTTCGTCTATTTGATCCCGGTACCGGGGATTTCGGAGAGGAGATACTTCTTGCTTCCGATATTTCGTTTGTTCTTTCGCTCTTCCCGGCGGATATTGACGGGGATGGATATATAGATGTTTGCGGAGTCTCGATGACCGGCAATAAGGTATATTGGTTTAAAAATACCGGTGGCTCTTCGTTCAGTGATATATTGGATATAGATAATGAAGCTAATGGAGCTTCTTCGGTGATTGCCGTTGATTTGGACGGCGACGGGGATACCGATGTGGCGGTTACGACCAAAAACAACCATCAAGTGCAATGGTATGAGAATACCGGAAGCGGAAACGCCTTTGTTCAACATATCATCACGGCGGTAAATGAATTGCCGGCTGTCTTGACCAATGCCGATATTGATAATGATGGAGATGAAGATCTTATAGTGGGTTTTTTGCTGACGCATAAAATTGTTTGTTTCGAAAATGACGGAAGTGGAAATTTTACACAGGGAGAGATATTGACGACCGCTGTCAACAATCTCTCTTCCCTTTTTGCTGCCGACCTCAATAATGATCGCTATGTGGATATTATTTCCGCTTCGCGGAACGACAATAAAGTGGCGTGGTATGCCAACGAGAACGGTAGCGGTTCCTTTTCTTCCGAGATAATCATATCGGATCAAATGAGTTTTGCTTTTGAAGCCGTAGCTTGTGATTTTGATATGGACAATGATATGGATGTGCTTTGTTCTGCCGCAGGCGGTGATGAAATTCTCCTTTTTACCAACCCGGGAAGCGGAAATTTTGAAGCACCCCAAATCATTTCTAACACCGCAACCGCCCCCAAGGGATTGACTACCGGAGATTATGACGGAGACGGAGACCCGGATATAGTTGCCGCTCTTTCGGGACAAAATCCGGATGTCGTGGTGTGGTATGAGAACGGAGAATCTAATTTTGTCCTTCACAAAATCAATCAAAACAGAAGTGTAGTCTGCACCGATGTGTATGATGTGGATGGCGATGGCGATGATGATGTCTTTTATTCCGACGGAAACAATGTTTGTTGGGTTGAAAATATTGACAATGGAGCAAGCTTTGGGACGGAAAATTTTTTGTATTCCCAAGGGTTTAATATTTTTGAGATTCGTTTTGAGGATGTGGACAATGATAACGACAAAGATTTGTTTATCGTTGATGCCCTGGGAGACCAACTGTTGATGAAAAAGAACAATAATGGTAGTTTTGGTACTACCGTTGTTATTGATGGTCAGGGAGATGGTCCCTTTGATATTGACTTTTCCGATGTGGACGGAGACGGGGATATTGATTTATTGGTAGGCTATCTTAATGATAATCACTTGGTAATTTTTGAAAATACGACCGGACAAGGGAGTTTTACCAAGCATATTATCACGGATGATAATCTTTTCAGTGTGTGTTTCTCGGATATTGATAATGACGGAAATGAGGATGTGGTTTATGTGAGTTACGATAAGGTTTTCGGAATGCTGAACGACGGTAATGGAAATTTTCAGTCTCCTTTTGTACTAAACAATCAACAGGGATATGCGGATGGTGTGATGTCGCTTGACCTTAATAATGATACTTATAGTGATTTGATTTATACGCCGGATTATCAATTGGGTTGGATGAAAAATCTGCAAAACAATACATATCAAAACGAAGCTATTGATTTTTATGGTTCCTCTTCTGATTTTGCTGTCGCCGATGTGGATAATGATGGCGGAACCGATATTTTTGTGGCTTGCCGTTTAGTAGGGCGAATGTATTATGTGCTGAATGAGGATAATGCCAATGAGTTGATTACGATGCCCTATCTTCCGGTCGAAGATGCCTATTCTATCGAAGCCGCCAATATCAATAATGACGGATATGGAGATTGCATTATCGGTACGTGGCCCTCCGAAAATCTTTATTGGGCGGAGAATTACCAATTTCGTCTTGTTCGTTCTCCCTTTGACCGGACGGCTTGCATAGGAGATCAGACATTCTTTTCGGTGCTTTCGACGGGAGCCGTGCAATATCAATGGCAAATGGATAGTGGAAACGGTTTTGTGAATATGGAGGATAATGACACTTTCTCCGGTTCACACAAAGCAAAGCTTATGATAAACACTGTTTCGTCCTCACTTGACGGAAATATGTTTCGCTGTGTTTTGCATTCCCGCAATGAACAGGAGCTTATCACGGAAAATGCGGTTTTAACGATTGCTTCGCCGGAAATATTCTGTCAGGAAGACCAAGTACGGGATGCCGACACTTCCAACACTTATACCGTAGCCGGAAATGAATTTGATGTGGATTCCGTATTTTTCCCCTGCAATCAAAATTATTCACTCATCAATGATTACAATAATGCATCCAGCCTTGACGGGGCGGTTTTTGATGTTGGCGAGCATACGATTCACTGGGAATTGAAAGATGAGAACAATCAAGTCTTAGCCGATTGCAGTTTTGAAGTAACAATACAAGAATATGTCGGTATTCCGGCGAAAACACTATCCGGTGATTTCGCTTTCTTCCCCAATCCTGTCCGGGATGTTTTGTATTTCCGCAATAGCGGGGAAATCCGGAAAATAAAGTTGACGAATACGGAGGGCAAGACATTTTGGAAATGGGAAAACACTTCCGGTAAGCAAGCAGAGAAGATTGATTTGTCCCGGCTGGGGAAAGGGGTTTACTTGATATATATCGAAAATGATAATCGCATTCTGGTCAGAAAGATTGTGAAAATATAAAAATAAATTACAAAAGATTGATGAAAAATGAAAAAAATTGTCTTTTTATCTTTGCTTTTCCTTTCGGGAATGGGAAAAACGGTTTTTGCACAGGGAGATTGTGCTTTGTTTACGATGACTCAAGGGGATATCGGAATAAGCAGCGAAACTTTTGGCGTTTCGTTGGCGGATTTCAACGGTGATGGATTTTTGGATGTGGTAACGATAGATGCGTACAATAAGATAGAAATGTACTTCAATAATGGAGACGGGAGCTTCAATACCACTCCTTTGGTTTTGGGCGATGACCAATCGCGTTTTGGTGTGAAAGCCATTGATATTGAGAACGATGGAGATTGGGATTTTATTGCCGGTCCGTTAAATTCCAGTTCCAACGGGATGGAAGTATGGGAAAATGACGGGAATGGCAACTTTAGCTTGAAAGCGGACGGGCTGGGAGGCAGCTACGAATCCGCCTATGAATTTGCGGTCGGGGATTTGAATGGCGACGGCTATACCGATATTTTTTATCCGCACGGAGATATTTCTATCTTTCTCAATGACGGTACCGGCAATTTTTTCGATAATGGACAAAGTTTTTATGTCTCTTCTCCCGAAGATGTCGTATTGGCGGACTTTGACAGCGACAATGATTTGGATGCGGTATTGGTGAGAGGAGGAAGTTCCGGTTTTACCGGAAAATATTTTATCAATGACGGTACCGGACAATTTATGGACTCGGGACAAGATCTCTCCTACGGTTGCGAAGGCGTGGATGCCGGAGATATTGATGATGACGGAGATTTGGATATTATCATTGCTCCCTTTGCAGGTTCCGTTCATTTCTGGATGAATGACGGAATTGGGAACTTCTATCCCGGCGATACTTTGCAGGAAGTATATGATTTGTTTAATGCCGTTATTGTGAAAGATTACAATTATGACGGATTGGTTGATATTTTTACCGATAACAATATATGGTTAAACGATCCGGACAATCCCGGACATTTTATTCTGCAAGATGTGGAGTTTAATGTGAGTACTCACGATTTTGACGTGGGCGATCTTAATAATGACAATATGTTGGATATATATATCGGACGTTTTTCGAGCAGCAACGGCGATCAAGTCTATTTGAGTGACAGTCCTACTTATGAATACCAGGAGATGACGATTTGTGCAGGAGACAGTGCATTTCTTCAACATTCGTGGCAGACCGAGCCCGGAGTATATCTTGATAATGCCGGCTGTATGCAGTTGATGCAGACGACACTTTCTTTCTACGACCCTGTGAATGTAAACGTAACGGAAGGCGACCACAGTCTCACTGCCGAAGCGGAAGATGCAGCCTATCAATGGTTGGACTGCAATAATGATTACGCCCCTGTCGAAGGAGCTACTTCGCAAACTTTCAGCCCGCAATATTCGGGCAGTTATGCCGTGGAAGTTACGATGAATACGGGTTGCGTAGATACCTCTGCTTGTTATTATGTGATTTCCGTGGGATTGGAGCAGCATAGCGGCGAAGATTTGCTGTCCATCTATCCCAATCCGGCAAAGGACAGGGTTTGGATAGATGCCGGAGCGCGCGCAATCCGGCATATTGCCATACGTGATTTTAGCGGACGTCTGCTCTTGTCGGAGTCTTATGCAGACGGCAAAAATCGTATCGTTCTATCGCCGGATTCTTATGAAAGTGGTGTGTATTCTATTGAAATTCAATTGGATAACAATAATATTGTTCACCGGAAGTTAGAGATAAAGTAGGGATAGTGTAACGTCAATAATGACTGTTAGGGAAACCTTAAAATCCCGGTTTCCCTAACAAGCGAAACATATTCTTCTTATACATTTCCACGCCGGGTTGGTCAAATGGATTGACTCCCAGCAGGTATGCACTAACGCCGCAGGCAAACTCAAACATATAGATCAGTTGACCCAGATAATGGGCATTCACTTCCGGAATCTGAAATTGCATTACCGGCACACCTCCGTCGCGATGAGCCAGCGCCGTACCCTCTTCCGCTTTTTGATTAACAAAGTGCAAGGTTTTGCCTTTCAGGTAATTGAGTCCGTCGAGGTCTTCCTCATCGTAGGGTATCGTGAGATTGCTTTTCGGTTTTTGTACATGAAGGACGGTCTCAAAGAATAAGCGGTGTCCTTCTTGGAGATATTGTCCCAATGAATGAAGGTCGGTCGTGAAACTTACCCCTGCGGGGAAAATTCCTTTCTCTTCTTTGCCTTCGCTTTCTCCGAAAAGTTGTTTCCACCATTCGGTGAAATAATAAAGATCCGGCTGATAGTTGACCATTACCTCTATCCTTTTTCCTTGGCGGTAAAGGATATTACGGACGGCAACATACAACAGAGCGGGATTGTTGTAGAGGTCGTTTGCTTTTTCCAATAGCTGTTTCCGCATAGCGGCGGCTCCTTCCAACAAGGCTTTGATATCGTAGCCTGCGATGGCTATGGGCAGGAGTCCTACGGGGGTCAACACCGAATATCTGCCTCCAACATTGCCGGGGATATAAAAACTTTCGTAGCCCTGATTGTTTACGGCAGTACGCAGCGCTCCCTTGGATGCGTCGGTGATAGCGATAATGCGTTCACGGGCTTCCGCTGCTCCGTATTTTTGTTCTAAATGATTGCGAAGCAAACGGAAGGCAATTGCCGGCTCAGTAGTAGTCCCGGATTTACTGATAACCACGACAGCATAGTCTTTCCCGTCCAGAAGCCGGAGCAGTTCGGAGAGATAATGTCCGTCCAGGTGATGTCCCGCATATACTACTTCCGGAGACTCGCCTTGGCGTAGAGCGGCAAAAGGAGATTGCAAAGCCTCCACTACCGCCCGCGTACCCAGATAAGAACCTCCGATGCCGGTAACTACCAGAATGTCTATCCGTTCCCGCAATTTTTGGGCGACTTCATTTATCTTGCGGACACAAGCCGAATCCTTATGTTCCGGAAGGTCCAGCCAACCGAGGAAATCATTGCCGGCTCCGCTTCTGTCCAATAAAACCTTTGTACTTGACAAAACCTCCGGAGCAATTTCGTCAATATCCTTTCTTTCGATAAAGGGTGCAGTAAAATCAATATTCAGTTCAATCATTTTTTGTGAGGTTTGATAATAATAAAATCTACTCTTCGGTTGATGGCATCATCTTTACTGGAAAGGAGTTCATCCTCTCCGCTGTATGTCCGGATAAGCCGTTGAGAATCAATTCCAAATTCATCTGTAAGCATATCCACTACCGCCTGTGAGCGTTTCTTGCTCAACTGTTCGTTGTATTGGGCAGAGCCGGTTTTGTCCGCGTGCCCGCGAATTTCCATAAGGTATTCCGGATTGGCTTTCAATTTTTTCACTGCCTCAACGATTTTCAGCTTATCCTCTTGTCTGATATCCGATTTATTAAAATCAAAATAAATGGAGAAAAGCAATTCCCGGTCCTTGGCAATCACCGTATCGAGGACAACTTTTGTCTTCTCGACTTTGACGGTATCTTTCAGTTTGATGATAGACACGCCTCTGAAATTGACCATATTCCCCTTGGGTGTATTGGGTTCATCGTCCCGGCTATTGGGAACGCCGTCACCATCATCATCCGCCTCCGGTTGTGGTAAGGCATTGGAGATACTGTCCAGGACTCTCAGTTTATTTTGCACCTGAATGAGTGCATTATTTAGTGAATCAATGAGTTTTTTATTCTTTTTAGCCAATTTTTCTTCAAACTCTTGTTTTTCGCGGGAGCTTATCCAAGCAAGATAATGGTTCTCTTTTTTGCCGAATTTATATGAAATACCAATATTTCCACTTGCGTATTTATCATTGGAGTTGCCGCTGATCTGTGCATCTAATTTATCCGAACTGACTAAATTTTGAAGGACAACCTCCGCATTGAGGTCAAAATCACGGCTCAGCTTAACGTTGATCCCGGCGGCTGTCGGAATAACAAATTCGGTCGTAGGTCTGCCCTGACTCAAATCCGGTATCGAATATCCGAAAGCTTCGACCACTTCATCTCCGGTTTTCCGGTACGTCCGGAACCGGATAAGCCCGGCACCTACTAAGAAATAGAAATTTACCTTTTTGTGGCGTACGTTGGTGAAAAGCAGGTCGGTAATACTGAAATAGGAGTTTACTCCATATTGAAAATATGAGGCTGCAAAGGTTTTTGGACCTTTGATACCGTACAAACTTCCTTTATAAAGGTGGGCTTGCAAACCAAAAAACGGACTGATTTGCTTATTGACAAAAAAACTTCCGTTTGTTCCCCAATAGGTGAAATCTTTTGGAAAAAAGTCATAATCCATAATGTCCGTGTAGGAAATACTCTTCCCGGCATCTATGCCGACAGACCAAGTGTTGTATGTGAGTTTCTTTTTGGGGTTTGTTTGTTCCTGGGCAATCGCAGCGGTAACAAACCAACATAACAAAACGAATAATGAAGCCGCATTTTTCATAAGACCGGAATTTTTTTTTAACCTTGCAAAGGTAAAGAAAATATTGTCATAATCCATATAATTATTTGAGAAATCATATACCTTTGCAGCAAAAAATACAGGGAATGGAAACCGGACAAATAGCAATAGGAGCGGACCACGGAGGATTCGCATTGAAACAATACATCATAGAGCGTTTAAGTGTGGAAGGATTTGATTTTAAGGATTTCGGAACTTTTTCCGGAGAGAGTGTGGATTACCCGGATTTTATTCATCCGGTAGCAGCTTCCGTCAATCAAGGGATTCACAAGAGAGGTATCGTTATCTGCGGGAGCGGACAAGGTGCCAATATGACTGCCAATAAATATCCCGAGGTGCGTTCCGCCCTGCTGTGGGATATTGAACAGACAAAATTGACACGTATGCATAATGATGCCAATATCATTGCCTTGCCGGGGCGTTTTATTGATTTTGCGCTTGCCGTGGAGATGGTAAAAGTTTTTATGCAGACGGAATTTGAGGGCGGACGGCATATCCGCCGCATTGAAAAAATGAAAAACATCCTGTAAGGAGTTTTATTCAAAAGCGAAAAGGAGGTTTGCTGCTTTTGTTCCCTTTTATGCATGGAGTTTGATACCGCGTTTACGGATAGTTCCGTTATTCGGAATCCGCAATAGCATAAGCATAGGCAGCATAAAAAGCGGAGGCTTTGACCAAATCATCGACTTTCACTTTTTCATTGGGTGCGTGTGCCAACACCTCATTCCCGGGTCCGAAACCGATGGTGGGAATACCGTAGATGCCGTTAATCGTAACGCCGTTGGTAGAGAATGCCCATTTATCTACAAGCGGCTCTTTATGAAATAGTTGGCGAAAACTTTCTACTCCCTTTTGCACGGCTTTGTGGTCTTCGGGAAGTTTCCAGGTAGGATAATATTTTTCCATGCCGTATTCCAGTCCGGTATAGGCTTTTTCGCTATAATGGAGTACGCTTACCCGGGCGTTCATTCCTTGGATAATTTCTTCTATTTCGGCAATAGCCGACGCTTTGGTTTCGCCCCAAGTGAGTCTTCTGTCCAGGTGGAGGCGGGCATAGTCCGAGACGGCACAGAGGGAAGGACTTCCGGTAACGCATTCGGAAATCGTAACACTTCCTTTGCCGAGGAAATCATCCTTTTTGAGTCGTTCGTTCAATTTTTCTATTTCCAACGCTGCCCGTGCCGCCATATAGATAGCGTTTTTGCCTCTTTCGGGTGCAGACCCGTGAGAAGAGAGTCCGAAAAACTCTACGTGCATTTCCATTCTGCCGCGATGACCGCGATAGATATTCAGATTGGTCGGCTCGGTACTGACGACAAAGTCCGGTTTGATATCATCCTCTTCGATGATATATTTCCAACATAATCCGTCGCAATCTTCTTCCATCACACTCCCTATAAAATAGAGTGTCAGGTCTTCATCAAATCCCAATTCTTTCAGGATGCGTCCCGCCGTAACGAAAGCTGCCGGACCGCCTTCTTGATCGACGCTTCCTCTTCCCAGAACATAGCCGTCTTTTATCTCGCCGGAAAGCGGGTCAAAATCCCAGTTTTGCATATTTCCGAAATCAACGGTATCCATATGCCCGTCGAAAGCCAATATTTTGTCTCCGTTTCCGATTCTGCCGATAACATTGCCCAGTCCGTCTATCCGGACTTCGTCAAACCCGGCTTCTTCCATCTGCCGTTTGAGTTCTTCTTGTACCTCTTTCTCTTCTTTGCTCAAGGACTTAATCTTTATCAGTTTCGATAAATTCTGTGCGGTATAATCGCTGTATTTACGGGAAAGTTCTTCTATTTTTTGGATTCTATCCTTCATGATG
>WFZU01000147.1 GCA_015489405.1 Bacteroidales bacterium | reverse complement strand
CTTTATTTAGTGTCTGTCCATAAAGTCGGGAGTCTAGGCTAGAATGTTCAAGAACAAGGCTTGCGAAATACTCAAAATCAAGGAGTTGACTTTTGTCAATGACTGTTTTGAGTATGAGCGTAACGAAGTTATTGGACATTATAGACAGACTCTAATTACAAAAAAAACGACCGCCAAAGAAAGCGGTCGTTTTTTTATACCATGAAGAACTTTGTTTAGTCTCCCAAAGCAACTCTTTGGAAACCTGTAATCTCAAGCTCAGGGTCAATACTTTTAACGTAAGCATCAACCGTCATATTACCGTCTTTAATGTAGTCTTGGTCGAGCAAACAGACTTCTTTATCCAACGTGGTATTGTCGTCAATGAAACGTTGCAATTTACCCGGGACAATACGATCCCAAATCTTTTCGGGTTTGCCTTGCGCCTTCAATTCCGCTTCAATAGCGGCTTTTGCTTGTGCGATCACTTCATCGGGTAATTGGGCTTTTGAAATATATTTGGGTACGTGCTTTAAAGTTTTACCCAAACGTCCCAATTCGATATTTTCTTTTTCGATAGCGGCAATACGGGCGACCGTTTCAGCTTCCAAAAATTCCGGGGTAAAATCCTTGTAACTTAACACCAAGGGTTTCATAGCGGCGACTTGCATCGCAACATTTTTGACAACTTCAGCCGCATTGTCAACGACTTTTGACAAACCGGCCAAGGTAGCTATTTTGTTGTTAGCATGTACATAAGACCCAACAAAAGGAGCTTCTAAAGATTTATAATCACCGATTTCAATTTTTTCACCGATAACACCGGTTTGCTCAAGCACTTTATCACCTACAGTACTACCTTCGAAGGGCGCAGCTAAAAATTCATCTCTGGTATCATAATCCAAAGCAATATCTGCCATTTTGTTAGCTAAAGTAACAAAGTCGTCGTTTTTAGCTACAAAATCAGTTTCACAGTTTAAAGTGAAAACAACACCCCTGGTATTATCCTCGTTAATTCTTGCAACAGCCACTCCTTCCGACGACTCACGGTCAGCCCGTTTAGCGGCTACTTTTTGTCCTTTTTTACGCAAAACGGCAATTGCTTCGTCAAAATCACCGTTTGCTTCAATCAGTGCCTTTTTACAATCCATCATACCGGCACCGGTCATATCTCTTAATTTTTTTACATCTGCTGCTGCTATATTAGCCATTTTTCAAGTATTTTTTTCAAATTATGATTCTTTTTCTTCTTTTTTCTCGCTGGAAGCTACTTTTTCACCTTTTTTGGGTGCATCCTTTTTCGCTTTCTCGAGCCCCATTTTGCGTTCTGCATTTCCTTCGGCGACTGCCTCGGTAAATTTACGCACGATCAACTCAATGGATTTAGTGGCATCATCATTGGCCGGGATAGGAAAATCAATCAATTTAGGATCCGTATTGGTATCTACCAAAGCAAATATAGGGATATTCAATTTCCTGGCTTCCGCAACCGCAATATGCTCCTTATTGATGTCCACTACAAACAGAGCACTGGGAAGCCGGTTCAGATCACTGATACTTCCGAATTGTTTTTCCAATTTGGCTCTCTCACGTTGAATCTGCAACCTTTCTCTTTTGGAGAGGGTTTCAAATTGCTTGGAAACCATCAGCTTATCTATACCGGTCATTTTTCGTACCGCCTTGCGAATCGTTACAAAGTTGGTAAGCATTCCGCCGGGCCAACGTTCGGTTACATAAGGCATATCAACGCTCTTAGCAAATTCGGCGACAATATCCTTAGCTTGCTTTTTTGTAGCGACATAAAGGATTTTCTTCCCGGAAATAGTCATTTGCTTAGCAGCGGCTGCCGCTTCCTCCAATTTTGCTGCGGTTTTATATAAATCAATGATATGAATACCGTTTATTTCCTTAAAAATAAAGGGTTTCATATTAGGATTCCATTTTCTCTTGAGGTGTCCGAAATGAACGCCCGCTTCCAATAATTCTTTAAAATTTGTTCTTGCCATAATTTAAATTTGTTTACTTTCTTCTTTTATCAATCATCAAGTAGTCCCGGCAAACGGAAATCTTGACAATTTAGATACTAAACGATATTTACAAGTCTCCGCCGAACGACAGCCCAAAAGCCACCAAGGGCGAGACCAAAAATAACTTTTCTAACGTTTGGAGAATTGGAATTGCTTACGGGCTTTGGGTTGTCCCGGTTTTTTCCTTTCTACCATTCTCGGGTCTCTGCGCATCAAACCTTTAGCCTTCAAAGTAGGTCTGTATTCCGGATCAATGGTTACCAGTGCGCGAGCTATCGCCAAGCGTAAAGCTTCGGCTTGTCCCTTGATACCACCGCCTTTGAGATTTACTTTCACATCATATTTTCCGGTAGTATCGGTCAAATCAAAAGCTTGCTCTACCACATAATGCAAAGTAGCTAACGGAAAATATTCTTTGTAGTCTCTTCCGTTGATAATTATTTTTCCGCTACCTTCAGACAGATAAATTCTGGCTACGGCTTCTTTTCTTCTTCCTAATGTATTGATAACTTCCATAATTTCTATTTGATTGAATCAATTTCGACTTTTGTTGGTTTTTGTGCTTCATGATTATGTTCTGCACCGGCATATACGTGCAAATTTCTGAACAATTCCGCACCTAATCTATTCTTGGGCAACATACCTTTTACGGCTTTCTCAACCATAGCAGTAGGTTTCAAAGCCATCAACTCTTTGGCAGAACGAACATATTGCCCGCCCGGGAATCCGGAATGACGAATATATTTTTTGGCTTCCCACTTATTGCCGGTCAATTTAATCTTATCCGCATTGATGACAATAACGTAATCACCCGTATTCGCATGGGGAGTATAATTCGTTTTGTTTTTTCCTCTAAGGATAAAAGCGACAGCGGTCGCTAATCTACCGAGGATCTGACCTTCGGCATCAATCAAAATCCATTTTTTTTCAACGGATTGCTTGTTTGCGCTAATCGTCTTGTAACTTAATGTATCCATTTATTACCTGATTTTTATTATTTACATTACCAAATCCCCCACTCTGAGGGGAGTGCAAAAGTATATCTTTTTTGAAAAATACAAATATTTTTTTTATTTTATTAAAAAAAAGTAAAATAGCTGAATATAATTCCGCAAAATGCTAATTTACAAACTGTTAAAAACCCTCAAATTCTTACCGAATTAATAATTTAACACCCAACACCCCCTTTCTCCGATAGAATAAAGTTCTATATTCATGGATTTAGCTGCCTTTTTAATCGCTTTTTGATATTTTTTTGAAACATCAGCCCCAATAACAATGCATTTGGGATGAATTAAAGGCAAATATTTTATCAAACTCAAATTGTGTATTTTACTAACCCAAAGATAATCTACCGGAATAGGGAGTCCTCCATCCTGTGGAGATTCATATTGCGATGACCAATGGTAAACGACGTGCTCGCCTAAGAGCATATATGGGAAATCAACATAATAATTGCCTGAAGTTTTTCGCCGGAAGGAGACAGGCTTATGATGCCGGATTCCAAACTTGGTTTCCATCGGATACAAAAGATACCGCTGAACTTGATCCGAAGCAAACAAAGAACTATCGCCCACAAAAAACGCTTGCCTGCCATCTATGATATCTGCCATCGCGTGTTTGGAGTCTTCATATATCACCATTTTGTGTTGCGTGAGAGATTGATAATTCCGGTAGGTTAGTGTCAATACCATGATGAATAATAAAACGGATAAAGGCAATAAGACTCTTATCTTTTGATACAGAAAAAATGCTATTAGAAAAAAGAGGATAAAGTACAACAGGAAAATCATCGCCGGCGGAATAGAAATACGGCTCCAAACGGCTCCCGGCAGTTCCACCAAAACATGTAAGGCTCCGAAAACAAAACGAATAAAGACCGACATCAATTTTCCGGTAAAGGAAGCAAGCCATACAAAACGGGAAGTAATAAATAATACGACGCCCGCATAAATGATAATGGTAGCTGCCGGTATTACCAATAAATTGCTCACAAAAAAATACATTGGAAATTGGTGGAAATAATACATCGCCAGCGGAAAAGTAAACAGTACAGCGGAAAATGACACGAGACTTAATGCCCACACCTGATTGAACAGCCAATATCTGGAAATGAATAAGGGACGGAGACGGGGAAACACAATGACGATACCCAAGACCGCCATATAGGAGAGTTGAAACCCAATTTCACGAATCAAAAAAGGGTTTACCAACAAGAGAATGAAAGCTGAAAAAGCTAACAAATTGTATATGCTGATTTTGCGTTCTTGCATTCTCCCGAAAATAATCACAATAAGCATCAAAGAGGCACGCATTACGGAAGGAGAAAGCCCCGTAATCACGGCATACGAAGCTATTAAAAATATAAGTATCCAATTTTTGACCAGACGCCTGCGTTTCGATGTATTCAGAAAAAACAACAAATAGTTGAACAGCAAATATAAAATTCCCACATGTAAACCGGATACGCAGAGAACATGCATAGCTCCTGCAGCCGCAAACACCTGTTTCACATTCGCTTCAAGCATTTCATCATAACCGAGAAGGATAGCCGAAGCAATTGCCACCGCATTTTTATCCGGAATATATTTCTTCAATATGGAAAACAACTTTTCCCTGATGAATAAACCGGCATCAACAAGGCTATGGGTATGGTATTTCCCCGGCAAAAGCAAATATTTACTTTGAATATAAGTTTGATAGAACACATACCTGTCCCTCAAATAGCGGGAATAATCAAAGGCTCCGGGATTTCTCCCGGCTTTGAACTTTTTCAAAACACCTTCAAAGGCGAAGAGATGCCCCCATTCCGGTAATTGTTGATGCAGGCTATCCTTATGAAGAAAGACCAGGACTTTTGCCGGAGACACAAGCGAATCTCCCTCCGGAACTATTTCACAGAAAAATTTGTAGGTTTTCGGAGTTTCTTTGACGGGGGAAGAAAGTTTTGCGACGTAGAATGCCCTTTTCCCCAGCAATTTTTCGTATTTATCGTTTGGCTTCGCCCTTTGTATCGATCGTCCGGTAACATAAGCTCCCAATAAGAAAAACAATATCAACGGCAGCACGGCATACTGCCAAGTAGTACTGTAAGTAACATAACGGTCAAAAAAATTGATATGCAGATAATAGGCTATAATACCCAAGATCAACATCCAAAGACGTACCGTACCGGCACCTATAAATCCTGACAACACCAATAAAATTCCGGCTAAAAACGGAATCAATAAACGAACAAAAACATTGGCATGCCAGAAATATTTCATAACGAGATTTACTCTTATAGAGGGAAATGGTATAGAAAGCCCCCTCTTACAACAAAAAAAGGTTGCCGAAGCAACCTAATTTTATCATCATTTACAAAAATCTATCGCATTTGATACCTTACACCAAAAGCAGCTAAAAAGGTTACCGATTTCACATCGGAGATTTGTTCTTCCGGGATATCCGGTTTACCGCGATACTCTCCCAAATTGGAAAGTCCGTAGAGATAACGGAAATCTCCGGTTACTGCCCAACGGGTTCTTCGTCCGCCGATTTTCTGGATAAAACCGGCTCCGGCAATTAGTCCGTACTCTATTCCCATATAGTCATCTTTGTACAAACGTCTATCATCGCGAGGATTCCCACTCAAACTACGCTTGGTATCACCATCCACAAATAAGGAAAACATACCATTGATATAAGCTCCACCGTAAAAATTAGGTTTAAACCTGCTTCTCTCGTTACCGATAGAGTATTTCAACAACAGAGGGATGCTTAAATAGGTAACTTTCTGAACTACTCCGGTGTACAAAGTAGTATCCGGACCATAATAAGTAGAATCCAGCGCACTGATATAATGAGGCAAAATTCGCATATAATCGGACTTCGTTCCTTTTTGGGTAATAGAACCTTCTACTTGGAATGACAAGTTTTTTGCAAAATCACTCTTCAACCAATCTTCCATCACGAACTCAAAGGATATTCCGGTATTAAAACCCGTAATATAACTGGCATTATGCACGGAAGAACCCCTAAAAGTACCCATATTAGGACCTACTCTCCAACCAAAATACGTTTGTCCGAAAGTAACACTTGTCATCACCATCAATACTACCACCAAAGCCTTTCTAACAATACTAAATCTCATAATTCTATGTTTTTTTTATTTTCTTCATTCAACACGCAAAAATAGAAATTATTTTAATACAAAAACTTCTTTTTTTTGTTTCTCTCAAAAGCAAAAAAAAATGCTCCCTATCCAATAAAGTAAACATCACCGTCAGCCACTGCTTGAACATAAGGAAATATTTCGCTTGCCTCCTTCACCAAGCCCCTTACATCTTCATATCGGGGAGAGAAATGCCCGATAATCAAGGATTTCACTTCTGCTTTTTTCGCTATGGAAGCGGCATCCCGGGTGGTAGAATGCAATCTTTCGCGAGCTACCTCCTGCATATCTGCACCGAAAGTCGCTTCATGATATAGTAAATCAACTCCTTTAATAAAAGGGATAATCCTTTCGTCATAAGCCGTATCCGAACAATAGGCATAAGATCTTGGAGGCGGAGGAGGATAGGTTAAATAATCATTTCGATAAATCTTTCCCTGCTCATCCGTAAAATCTTCTCCCTCTATGATACGCCGGAAATATGCGGGGGGAATATTTAAGCCCTCTATTCTTTCCTTAATAATTTTCCTTTTTCCGGGCTTTTCACGGAACAAAAATCCTGTAACAGGCAAGCTATGACGCAGCGGGAACGAAAAGACACGTATCCTCTCATGTTCAAAAAGCAGATGAAAAGTATCTGTCCGGGTTTCCACGAAATGAAGCGGAAAACGAAGCACCGTATTGGAAGCGCGCAATTGTACATCGATAATCTCCTTTAAGGGCGCCGGACCATATATCCACAGCGCTTTATCCCTCCCCAAAAGATGAAATGAGGAAAGCAAACCGATGAGCCCGAAATAATGGTCGCCATGCAAATGAGAAATAAATATATGCTGTATTCCTCCCATTTTGGCAGCATATTTCCGGATTTGCATTTGCGTTCCTTCACCACAGTCTATGAGAAAACTTTGATTATGATATTTGACCAGTTGGCTCGTGGGATTCCTCTCCCCGGTGGGAATAGCAGCACTGCTGCCTAATATTAAAACGGAAAAATTCATATTCTTTGTTTATTTCTTTGCAAAGTTATACTTTTTCATACTACATTTGCAGCGAAATATGCAGGGGTGCTTATTCCGGAGAGAACCGGAAAGCTGAGAACATACCCTTCGAACCTGTACGGATAATGCCGGCGTAGGGAGGAAGAAAAATCCCACCCCTTATATTTCAAAGACATTGCAACGGACAGTTGAGCGTGAAAGCGGAAACTCTTATAACAAGAAGAGACTGAGCCGGCAATGCAGCGTGTAAAAAAAAACAGATTTGAAATATAAAAATGGTATTATGAAAAGATTATTTCTAACGGTTATCCTGTTATTATCCGTAGTCTTTACCTACGGACAAAAGTATGAAATCTCAGGGAAAGTAGTAGATCAAAAGACCGGTAAGGCTTTACCGGAAGCAAAAATCAGTGTAGATGATTTGGATTTGTATGTACATATTTCCTCCACGGGAGAATTTCACATAAAAAATCTAAGAGGGAATATACACCGGCTCACCGTCAGTCACATCGGCTATCAAACGATTACCAAAAAGGTCGATGCCCAAAAAGAAACGTATGTAAAAATCGAGATGAAGGAAGCAAACATTGTGCAAGAGGCGGTCATCGTCAAATCCACGCGTTCCACACAAAACGATCCGACCCCCTCCGTGTTGGTAAGCAAAAAAGAATTGCAAAAACAAAATGACGGAAGCGACCTTCCCGTATTGCTGCGTCATACGCCCTCGGTCGTAAGCACTTCTTATGCAGGAAACGGTGTCGGCTACAGTGATATTCGCATTCGCGGAACCGACATTAAACGCATTAATGTTACCCTCAACGGGGTGCCTTTGAATATACCCGAATCCCACGGCGTCTATTTCGTGGATTTACCTGACATTGCCTCCTCCATTAACAGCATTCAAATTCAAAGAGGAGTAGGTACCTCTACCAATGGCGCTGCCACTTTCGGGGCAAGCATTAATATCGAGACATCCCGCGTCAGTCCCGAACCCTATATCAAACTCAATTCCAACTACGGTTCTTTCAACACATTAAAAAACACTTTATCCTTCGGTACCGGATTACTGAAAAACAAATTTGCCCTGGAAGGGAGAGTTTCCAAAGTAAACTCTGATGGTTACGTTGATAGAGCCTATTCAAAATTGCAATCCATATATTTATCCGGCGGATACTTTGGGAAAAAAGATGTTCTGAAATTCGTTTTAACCGTAGGGAAAGAAAAAACATACCTTTCCTGGAACGGGACACCAAAAGACAGTCTCGAAAGCAACCGCACCTACAATCCTGCCGGAGCCATGTACGAAGGAGACAGCCTCACAGGCTACTACAAAAACCAGACGGACAATTACCGGCAAGCCTATTACCAACTGCACTACATTCACGAATTTACGAAATCCCTCAACCTAACAACCAGTCTTTTCTACACACGAGGAGGCGGATATTATGAAAGCTATAAAAACAACAAAAAATTGGAGGATTTCGGGCTGCAAAACGTCATCATTGGTAACGACACCATCACCCGCACAAATCTAATCCGTCAAAAATGGGTTACGAATGACTATTACGGTACAAATATCAATCTAAACTATTCCCACGGGAAAATCAAAAACATCACCGGTTTTAACTATCTCAATTATGTGGGCGACCACTACGGATATGTCATCTGGGCACAATATGCTTCCAACGGCTTTATCGACACACCCTACTACTTCAATACCGGATACAAAACGGAGATGGGAGCATTCAACAAAACCCAATATGCTGTTACGAAAAATATTGCCGCCTATTTGGACCTGCAATTCCGTCATACGGATTACCGCATCGCCGGCACCCACGATAACCTGCAAGACATCAGCCAAGAACACCCATTTGACTTCTTCAATCCCAAAGCCGGGGTCAACTACCGTATCAATTCCAAACTTTCCACCTATCTGTCCTTCGCTATTTCGCACCGGGAACCCGGAAGGAGCGTATATAGAGATGCCGTCGAAGGACAAAATATTACTGCCGAGACCTTGCGGGACTTGGAATTGGGTAGCCGCTTTCACTATGGAATAGTACATGGAGAAGTGAATTTCTATTATATGAACTACAAAAACCAATTGGTGCTCACCGGAGAAGTAAACAATGTCGGAGAACCGCTTATGGTCAATGTCCCCGAAAGTTACCGTGCCGGAGTGGAATTATCCACCACAGTGCAATTCAGTCCCAAATTGGCTTGGAGCAACAGCCTGACACTGAGTAGAAACAAGATTAAGAATTTTACGGACAAGGTTATTGATTTCGCCGATTTTCAATATATTGAAACCGAAATACCGGAAACCGATATTTCCTTTTCGCCCAACATCATCGAGGACAGTCATCTTGAATACAGATTTTTGAAACATACGAGTATCGCATTCGATTCCAAATATGTCGGGAAACAATATATTGACAACACTTCCGGCGAAGACCGGAAGTTAGATCCCTACTGGGTGAATGACATTATGATTTCGCATACCTTCTCTCCGCATTTTGTAAATAAAATTTCCATTTATTTCAAGTTGAACAATATTTTCAACGAAATGTACGAAAACAATGCCTGGGTTTACCGCTATTATTACCAAGGAACGTATTATGAGGAGAGTGCTTATTACCCGCAAGCGGGCATAAATTTTATGGGCGGAATCAGCATTGATTTTTAAACTGTTTGTATGCTAATTCTCCTTACCTTTGCGCCATCTTAATAGAGACGCATTGGAAAAAGGGATAGATATACAAAAGATACAGAAGTTTGAGAGATTAGACCTTTTGGCTCGCCAGGTAGTCGAAGGATATATGATTGGCTTGCACAAAAGTCCTTATCACGGATTTTCGGTTGAATTTGCCGAACACCGGCTGTATAATGAAGGAGAATCCATCAAAGATATCGACTGGAAGATATACGGCAAGACCGAAAAACTCTTTGTAAAGAAATACGAAGAAGAAATCAACCTGCGCTGTCAATTGGTGTTGGATATTTCTCCGTCTATGTTCTTTCCCCGGAAGGAGGAGAATAACGAAGTATTTATGAATAAATTTGAATTTTCGGTCTATTCCATTGCAGCCCTTATATATCTGCTCAAAAAACAACGGGATGCTTTCGGGCTTAGTCTCTTCGATGAAGACTTGCGCCTCCACACGCCCAACAAGACTACTACACTACATCAAAAATATCTTTTCGGACAACTGGAAACATACTTAAAGCATAAGCCGTCCGCTACGCATAAAACCGCTACGGCAAAGGTGCTTCACGAAATTGCAGAGCGTTTAAACCGCCGCTCTATGGTTGTCATTTTCACGGATATGTTTGACAATACGGAAAATCTTGACACTATTTTTGAAGCTCTCCAACACCTCCGCTACAACAAACACGAGGTGCTGCTTTTTCATGTTTACGACGGACTCAAGGAAATCCGTTTCGACTACCCGAACCGTCCTACCCGCTTTGTAGATATGGAGACCGGAGAAGAAATAAAGCTCATCCCTTCGGAAATAAAAAACGAGTATGTGGAACGGATGAAAGCATTCAACGAAGCGGTAAAGACGAAAAGCGGTCTCAACAAAATTGACCTTATCGAGGCTGATATTCGCCGGGGATTTGACACGGTATTGAGTGCCTATTTATTAAAACGAAAAAAGCTGTATTAATTTCATTGCTATGTTACTGTATCTTCCTCCTTTCAAAATTATTGATATAATAGATGTACTCTTAGTTGCCCTCTTGCTTTTTCAAGTATATAAACTCTTGCGAGGGACTGCCGCCCTGCGGATACTATACGGAATTATCGGGGTCTATTTGATTTGGAAATTAGTGAGCTACCTGCAGATGAAGCTTCTGAGCGAAATCTTCGGAGCCTTTATTTCGGTCGGCATCATTGCACTCATCGTCGTTTTTCAACCGGAGATACGGAGGTTTTTAATAAAACTGGGTACCGCCGGTTTCTTGAAAAACTTCTTCTCCGGGCGAATATTGGGAAAAAAGACAAGCAAACTGCTAAGCGATGATGAATTGGATGAAATCTTGGACGCTTGCCGTACCATATCACAGACCAAGACCGGCGGACTTATTGTTGTTGCGCAACAGAATTCTTTGGAAGACTATATCGAAACCGGCATCATCATGGACTCCCTCATTTCCTCTTCCTTGATAGTATCAATTTTCTTCAAAAACAACCCCTTGCACGACGGAGCCGTAATCATCAGCCGGGGAAGAATCGCTGCCGCTTCCTGTATCCTACCCGTATCCAAACAACAAGACATTGCACAGCGCTTCGGACTGCGACACCGGGCCGGACTCGGAATTAGTGAAATAACAGATGCCATCGCAATCATTGTTTCCGAAGAAACAGGAAGCATAGAAATTGCGAAAGAAGGCATACTATACCATGATTTACAATTGGAAGAAGTTAAGACATTCTTCACCAGCGACCTTTCTGCTCCCCTCTCCGATTTGCCTTCCCTTATTCTTGCAAAACGTATTTTTACCAAAAACGATTAAGCCTTTCAAATATGAAATACTTTGTTTCTTTTTGGGTTTTAATAAGCATGTTGTCGAGCGAAAATATTTTTTGCCAAACCACTATATCAGGCAACATTCCGGGGGGTGCACATTTTCATTTACGTTTTACTTATTTCGACGATTTTATTTCCAACAAAAAAGTTATCCTTACGGATACGGTTTTAAATCCGGAGGGAGATTTCAATATCCGGATAAAGGACCCGGAGGATCATTTGGGCAGATGGGAGATGTTTCCCTATTATTATAAGGATTTCTACCTGGAAGCCGGCAAAGATTATCATCTTGCTTTTGACACGGTACATCTTCATGGCGTCTTACGACCTTTTTACCAAAAGCAAATCCTCCCTTGCACTATCCAAGATACGGACTATTATATTCAGAAAGATTTGGAACGTATCGAGGCATACTATGCCCGTTTTATGGAAAAAAATTACCAAAAAATATTCTTCCGCCACAAGTCCGGCTTGATTGACAGCTTAGAAAGAAAATTAGCAGACACAATCACAGGGAAAGACAATCTGACAATCCGGCAAACCATAGCCTATAAAATCGCCTTGCTTAAGCTGACTTCTGCGAATAGCCGGCGGAAAAAAGAGGAACTTTTCCATCATTACATTGACAAGCAGGACATTTTGTATCATTCACAAGCCTACATGAAATTTTTCAAAGAATTCTTCAAAAATTATTTTACAAAGAATAAGTACATTAATTTCGATGATATAGGATATGTTATCAACCGGCTTGAAAGCAACGCAGCTTTGCAAGATACACTGGGAAAAGATCCGCTACTGCGAAATGAAAGAATACGGGAATTGGTAAGTTTGGTAAATTTAAAATCCCTTTACAAGAACCCGGATTTCTCTAAACTAGCTGTTTTGGCAATTCTACGCCAACTACATACGGGAAGCAAATTTGCCATGCACCGGCGGATAGCAGGAAATTTACTACAAAGCCTCCCTCTCCTGGAGAGCGGCACCAAAGCACCTTTGATGAAAGTTTTTTCGCTTGATTCCGTTCCCATTGAGATTCGTTTCCATAATAAAGATACAATTTACTACTACGTAGCGTTCTTCATTTCACATAATATAAACTGCGTAAGGGAATTGCAAAAGATAGACTCTCTCAGCCATACGAGAAACAATAAGATTAATTTTATTGGAATTTCGTTGGACGAAGAATTGGAAACGACCCGGAAACTGCAAGAGAAGTTTCATTTTACATTTCCGGTTTATTGGAATGGCTGGAACAGTAAACTCATAGATGACTATAAGGTTGAAACATTTCCGGTATTTCTCTCCATTGACCCGGCAGGAAACATTATTCGCTATCCCGAAGATATGCTCAATCCCATCCTGTTGGAAGGCAAAGAAACCGAAAAAAACTGAATGTTTCCCTTCCTATCCTTATAACGGATAAGCAAAAAAATATAAACAAAAAAAAGTCCCGGATAAACCGGGACTTTTTGTATTCAAACTGAAAAATTATTTTTCAAATTTAAAAGCTTTTTTGGCACCGTAAGCAGCACCCAGAACTAACATAATGGACAAACCACCATCAATAGGAGAACCTACCGGAGGATCGCTGGGACCCGGAGCACTACCACCCCCCGGATGAGGAGGAGTCTGTGCTGACATTGCCAATGGGAGTATCGTCAAGAAAGCTCCCACTACTAAGATTTTGATTATTTTCTTCATACTTTATAAAATTTATTTATTTTTTCACATTAAAACCCAAAAAAGGAGTCTTCCCTTTGCGGGAAGACTCTTTTAAGCATATTATTTTACATAAACTTTTTGTGTAACCACATTTCCTGCACTGAGAATACGGACGATATATGTTCCTTCTTCCACCGGAATAATATTCATGCCGCTTTGAGCTTGAATATCAGCAACCGTTTGTCCCAATACATCTACGACAGAGATCCGGGCATCAACAGAAGCAGGAACGCTTACGTTGATGTTGTGATTAGCAGCAAAGATTCTAGCCAAATCAGCCAAATCTTCTTCCACGGAGAGCGGAGCGAAGTGCAATACGAAACGGGCATCCATACCGGCTACATAGTCAAATGTATAATCGCCTGCCATAAGGTCGGTCATCGTACCGGTGTAGGTATCTTCCAAAACGACATTGGAGAAGTCCGCATTATCGGAAATACTAATCGTATAACTTCCGGAAGGATTGGCAACTTCTACGTTCATAGGAATAGACTTCACGGCAGGGGTGGTATTGATAGAATACTTCACGTCTGTTACCGTATAGATATTCGGTTTGGTTTGATCCAAATTCATCAATTTGTATGCATCCAACTGACTGTCAAAACCGGTAGAAGCATCTTCATTGAAGAGGATAGCAGTCTCATCGGAACCGGCATCTCCGCTAACCGTAAGTTTCAATACATTGGAAACCTCGTTTTTAAAGAATGCTTGATTGCTATGAACCTGTGCATCATAATCGATACCTAATTCTCCGGTCGTACTATCATTAACTACGTTTACAAAGAAACCTTGTCCCATAGGAATATATTGGGTAGCACCATTGGTACCGGTAGTACCATTCCATACCGCCCAATTTCCATTGTTGTAGAGATAGATAGAACCGCCGACATTGGTTTTCGTCCAACCGGATGCCGAATTCCAATCAATGGCTGAAGGGAAAGGATTGGCAACCAAGTTCCAACCATTGTTAGCTCCGGCAGCGCTTCTAGTTAGTGATTTTGTACCACCGGCAAATAAACTTCCCGTATAAGTAAAATTATTATCCGTACCAACACCGGATTTATCATAAAGGGCAAATCCTTCACCCCAATTCAAAGG
>WFZU01000146.1 GCA_015489405.1 Bacteroidales bacterium | reverse complement strand
GTTTTATAAAAAAAATTAATACTTTTCCATAAAGTCAAAACCGGAATAAAATAGTCAAGAAGTAGGTTGTCCGCCGTATGCACAGAAAAGGCTTGCGAAATACTCAAAATCAAGAAGTTGACTTACGTCAATGCGATGCGTTAAGCTTGCCGGAATGCGATGTATTGAGTCCGC
Source organism: Bacteroidales bacterium (assembly GCA_015489405.1). Lineage (GTDB taxonomy): Bacteria > Bacteroidota > Bacteroidia > Bacteroidales > S143-32 > S143-32. Next base: position 1,933 of record WFZU01000146.1, on the reverse strand, counting down.
CGAAATAACGTTTTGAGAACGAGCGTAACGCTGAAGCCGGACATTATAGACAAGCTCCGCATATAAACAAAATCAAGCATATTCCTAACAAAATATGCTTGATTCATTATTCTGTCCAACCGGACTTTACAAAAGGGCAACTAATCTTCCATGCTATTTCTTGACAAATTTCCGCACCACTGTTTTGCCTCCGGCAAATTCTATTCGAATAAAATATACACCCGGGTAAAGCAAACGGACAGACAACATTCCTCCGCTAAAATCTTCATATTCATTTTTCAACACCTCCTGTCCCGTTTCATTGTAAATATATATCCTTTTTACCGGCATATTTTCCGCTGTTCCCACTTGCAAGAAATCATGTGCGGGATTGGGAAAAACAAGCAATCCGGAGAGGGTGCCTTCTTGGATTCCCGAAGGGGAAAATTGTGAATAATAATGTTCTTCTCTGTAAGAATTAAACCATTGTTCTTCTTCCTGCTCCCAATATTGATCATAAAACAGGGCTTTTTCCCCAAACTGATCATAGTCTAAAAAGGTTTGATAATCATTTTCCCATTCACCGGCATCAAAATTCCAGGCTTTCCGTAAATAATGAACAAAGCGACCGTTTTCATCGTATTCCCGTAATCCTTTTTCATTATTTATCCAAGACTCCGAAATCACATCCCAGGTCTGCTCAATCGAAGAAGACAACAGCGTATCCGCGATGTATTCGTAGAAAAACTGTTTATAATTTATCCATTCCTGATTCGTATTCCAATGTTTGCTTAACTCGCTCAGCACGCGCTTGGCATCGTTATACACATAATGTTCCCACTCGGAATTTTCCCAGTCCGCCAATTCGCCGTCCCAATATTGTGTCAATTGCGTCATTTCATTCCCTTCGTACGTTTTCAACACCTGTTTGTAATTCTGCAAACATCCACATTCATCATCCCAAATTTGTGAAATGCGGGAAACTTCCCGCTGTTGTTCATCATATTCATAAGTAGTCAAGTTTGCCGTATCCCAAACAAGCTGGCTTTCATTCCAGCGGTAGCCTGTTTTTAATGTTAAATCGCCATATTCATCATACGTATATGTTTGCCGGGTAGTATTGTCCCAATTTTGAACAGCTCCTTGCTGTTGAATATGTTCGCTTATGCGGTTTTCAGCATCATAAAAATACAAATCCTGCCAAGAGTTTCTCCAAATTTGGTAATATGCATCCCAAGTTTGCGTTCCTCTTCTCACAACATTGCCGGAGGCATCAAAAAAAGAAAAATCCCGGTCATCATACATCCATCCTTGACTGACCGTATCCCAATTGGCACGAACGTAATAAGTAGAATCTTCATTAAACATAGCTTCTACCCGGAAGCCTCCTCTTATTTCATTCGTTTGCTCGTCATAATACCGGAAAAAGAACAGAAACAGCCCTTGGTCATTCATAAAATAATACATAGAAGTATCACTCCACGACTGAGTCGCAGGGAACCAATGAAGCGTAAGAGCTTCCGCGCTATGCGTACCATAAAGGAATTTAGTAGAATCATACATTCCCCATTCATTATTCGTATCATCATACTTCAACCGCTTTGAAAAACCGGGTCTGCCGGCATCATCCCTGCCTCCCCAAAACTCTTTAAACACGGGAGACCACTCCAAACCGTCTCCCGAGAAATTTTTCACAGAATCCAGCACAATAACGGAAGATTTATCCTGCAACATAATAGATAATTCATCAACTAATTTGCCGGCATAGCGCTCCCCGGTCTTCGATTTCATTTCCTCCTTAAAGGATTGATAGACTTGCTCTTTGGTTACCGCCTTTTGTGTCCACGCATAGGATGAGACAAAAAGCAATAAAAACATCCATACATTTTTCATAATTGCTTCGATTTTATAAATTAATAATTTTCCATGGAAAAAATAGTTACTACACCTACCT
>WFZU01000145.1 GCA_015489405.1 Bacteroidales bacterium | reverse complement strand
TGTCAGCCCTACTAAAAGTACATTCAATTTTCTCATATTTGCTATATTTTTACGAGCTGCAAAAGTAATAAAATTGGATACTAAACAAATATTTTTCCGTCTCCCGCCCTTCTCCCCGATTCTATTTTTTGTATGCTTCTACAATACTGATATTTAGATGATTATGTTGTTTGTATTATGGGAGTATCTCAAAATTCCTCCAATTCGATTTCATCGCCAATATAGATAATGGCTTTATGGATTTCATCGTAATTCATTTTTTCCAGCAGGGCGGCATAGCGATTCAGCTGTTCCTTATGAAGGTCGTTTTTTTTGCCGGTTTTGAAATCTATGATAAAGGCGGTGTTGCCGTCCACGACCACCCGGTCGGGGCGGTAGGTTTTGCCTTGAAAGGCAATTTCCTTTTCCACTAATATTCGATTGGAAGGGGTGAAAAACATAGCGAGAAGCGGATGACTGACAATGGCAAAAAGTTTCTCCTCCCAGCTTGCTACCTCTTCTTTTTGCAGTATTCCTTTGACGACATATTTGCGAAGAACCTTCGGGATGTCTCCCACTTGGGAAATTTCCGCCAAAAAAGTATGCATCAATATGCCGTAATCGGTTTGCGTTTTTTCCGGTAAAGGCTTTCCGGTGCGAAGTTCAATCCGGTCTTTCCAGTCGTGGCTGATAAATTGTTTCCCGTAGCGGGAACTTGGTGCCTTTTGGGGTTCTCTACGCGTGTTTGAAATGTTTTCTCCAAAGGAATATTGATACCGGTTATCTTCCCATTTTCCTTCTCTATTCAGAAAGTCCTTCAAAAAATGCGGAATGCTGTTCTCGGGAATCCGTTGGGGAGCGATAATGTAGAGTTTGTCTTCCGGGCGGGTGAAGGCTACATACATTACATTGATTAAATCCAAAAAAGTCTGATTTTTTTCTTCGATATAGAGATTCTCAAAACCGGTATTCTCTAATTTTTTATTGATAGGAATAAGGAAATTTTCGAGCGGAAGCGTGATGTCGTGCCGGTAATCTTGAATCCATACATCTTTCTTTATCCTTATTCTCGCCGAGGCAAAAGGAAAAATAACCACCGGAAATTCCAAACCTTTGGCTTTGTGTATGGTCATTACTTTCACGGCATTGACCCCTTCGGGAATGAGAATGGATAGTTTGTCCTTTTCCGCTTCCCACCATTCGAGAAAACTTGCTAAATCTTCGCTCTTTTTCCCTTCAAAAGAAAGAATATTCTCCAACAAAAATGAAATATAAACATCGTAGTCCTGCCGGGGAAAAAGTTTCCTTACAATAGTTTCAAAAATCTCATACAGAGGAAGTTCGAGCTGCTTTTCCCGTTGACGGGAATCCCCCAGATAGCGGGAAACAAAATCTTCTGCGGCTGTATTAACATCCTTGAAAAGATCTTCATAAGCAGTGTCGAGAAGTCCCGTTTTTCGTGCGTAGAATAGGATCTCGGCATGGACGACAGGCATATCCCTACGCAAAAGGTATTGCGCAAGGGCAATCAGCAAACGCACTTTGACAGAGCTATTGAGAAGCAAAGACTCGTTGGACAATACCGGAATGCCTTTTTCCATCAAATAATTTCCCGTCAAGGCAGCGTCTTTTCTTCGTTGACAGAGGATGGCAATGTCTTTGGCTTGATACTTTTTTTCTTCTATATTTTCTTTGATGATACGCAGGACTTCGTCCAAATATTCTTGCCCGGGTTCTTCGGAACGTTCCACAAAAGTCATTTCCACGTAACCGGTTTCTTGATTAGCTGCTGATTCATCTTCCAATTGGCTGTAAATTGTTTTAAAGTCCGGAGACAAATATTTTTTCAGATAGGAAAATAGCGAAATGTTAAGATCTACAATAGTCTTACGCGATCTCCGGTTGATCTTTAAGCGTTGAGGCTCGTAGGTGTTTTTGAGCATTCGCTCGTATTCCTTTTGTTGCGGATATGATTTGCGGTAAATCTCCGGAAGTTTGATGAATTGTTGCACTTCTCCGTTTCGCCAGCGGTATATGGCTTGCTTCCCGTCTCCGACGACCAAATTCAACCGGTTTTCGGAAAGGGAATTATGGACCAGCGGAAGAAGGTTCTGCCATTGCAGGAGCGAGGTGTCCTGAAATTCATCTATCATAAAATGTTGATAATGAGATGCTATCTTTTCGTAAATAAACGGAACATCCGTATTTCTGATGATGCGGTTGATGAGCGGATTGAAATCGGAAATAGACAACAAATTTTGTTCAAACTTATAGGTTTCCATTATCCGGTACATCTTTACGAGCAAGCGCATAGGATGGGCATAGTGGGAGATAGCTCCCAAGTCTAGGTATTCGCGATAGCCCGATTGTATCTCTTTGAAAATGTTGCGCAAATCATCTTTGATGCTATCGATTGCCGCTTGGATGTCGCTCGCCGTGTTTTTCTTGTACCAATAGTCCTCCTCAATGGCTTTGCGGACGTAGCTGTTGGGCGGGATTTTCTCCATTTTGCCTTGGCTAATGTTTAAGAAATAGGTTCCTATTCCGCTGTTGGAATGAAAAAAATCTTTCCGGATGTCTATTCCCTTGGATGCTATCAGTTGAACCGCCTTTGTTGCCCTTCGGGCGACATCTTCCTCAAATTGTTTACGGTACAGGTAGATGCGTTTAAATACGGCATTAATTTCTTCAAAGGTCAAATCCCTGATGGCGGAAAGGTTTTCTATGGTGTCTTCCCGGAACATTATGCCGGCGAAATCCGTCAAGTCTTTGGTAATGTTTACGCTTTTAGAATCCCGGTCTTTAAAGGCGATGAAATCAATCAAAACCTTGGTAATCTCTTTATCCTTGCCCACTTCGCTTATCAACAGATCGATGGTTTGTTCAATCAAATTGTCCTTGTCCAGTTCAATATCAAAGTTGGCGGGCAATTGCAGGTCGTTGGCAAAGCGGCGTATGATTTTATGGACGAAACTGTCAATGGTGCTTATGGGGAAATCATCATAGTGGTGCAAGATTGCAAAAAAAGTCTGCCGGGCATTCTCTATTATTTCCGCTTCGCTAAAAGGGCTGCCCGCAATGATTTCCGGTAACATAACCGCACGGACGCCGCTTTCCGGCAAAGCCGGATTGCCTATTTCCAATAAGCCGGTGAGTATGCGCGATTTCATTTCCGAGGCTGCCTTATTGGTGAAGGTAATAGCCATTATCTTCCGGAAATAGTGTTCTTTGGCTGCTTGCTGCAACGTAAGTTTGAGAAACTCTTTTACGAGCGTAAAGGTTTTGCCTGAACCTGCCGAAGCATTGTAGACTTTGAAGTTTCCCATAGCCTTAATTTTTGAGCACTTTAAAGCGGAGAATATTGCTGTCCGGCAAACGGAGTTGAAGAATGTAAATTCCTTGGTGTAAGCCGTTTAACGGAATGGAAATGTTTTCGCCGGAGGCTTTTATCTCTCCTTGCAGATGAGTTTTTCCCATCATATCAATCAAACTGAAAGGAAGACCGGAAGAAAGGGGTACCGGCAAAAACAATCGCAGATAATCCTTGCAAGGATTTTGCAAACGCACCGGAGATTCCGCAAAAGAGTCTTCGATACCGATATTCTCCCCGTATTCGAGCCGTAAACTCACCGGCAAGTGGTCCGAATTATGATACAGAGCGTTGAGCACATTCGAAGGAACGGAAGTATTACCGCCCTGGTTGATTGCCTGATTAAAATGGTTGCCGTCCTGACCTATCGTAGTATAGGACCCGGGCAGATAGCGGATGTGTTGCGCCCCGCTTAATATTTTTGCAGAGGTCAAAATGAAGTCAAAACGGTCATCCATTCCGCCGCCGGCGGCACAATCTCCTTCCATATGGGTCGATTGGGTATCAAAATTTTTAAAATAACTGTTGTTGTGCCAGCTGCCGGGCTTATTTACAGGGTCATAAAAGCGTAAGTTGACATCGCTGTAATTTAGCAGTTGGACATAGCCTGCCTCATTGCTGCTGTAGAAGTTAAAATCCCCCATAAACAGAATATTGCCATCAAGGGAATGGAAGACTGAATGATTTAATAGCTTAAGAATCTCCGTCTTTCTCTCCGCAGCGTAGTCCTGTCCCGCCTTCAGATGACCGACGATGCAATTCAGAGGATATTCATTGCCATTGACATCGTCTATTATTTTGAAACGATAGATGTTGATATCCCTGTAATTAGTTTCAATTCCGTAACTTCCCAACAACTGAAGACGTTGCGAATCATAGTAAATTTGATTGACGGTATATGCTCCGGAATTATTGGGAGGATTGCCTTTCTTCCATTTTGTTACTCCGTTGGTATTCAGGGCATTGTCTAAAAGATATTGCGAATAATATGAATTTGTTCCCATCTCCACAACTGCAAAAATATCGGGCTGCACATAATTTACTATGGTGTGAATATAGCTTGTTTTGGAATGATAATCGTTGTTTGAATCAGTGCAGTCGCCCCAATTATTTCCGTAATTGAGCAAATTGTAGCTCATCACTTTGAGGCTTTGTTGAGGAAACAATACGAGCGCCCACAATAGAGCAATGCCGGACAATATGTATTTTCTAATCATACTAGCTTTTTTTCTCCGGCAAAGGTACGCAGAATTATCATTAATCCGCTCATAAAAACACTGTTTTTGAGCCGCCGCTATGGAGGGGTGCTTAATGGTCTGTCCGGACGGAATGATTGCCCCGGCTGATACGCAGAATGGCAAAAATCAATACTGCAGCAGCTATCCACTGCACGGGGCTTAATATTTTACCGTTCAGGAAATAGTCAAAAATAATAGCCGAAACGGGAAACATCAATTCGGCAAATGTAGCTACGGAAGCTTTTATGAAACGCAGTCCGTAATAATAGATAAAGATCGCACCGGAGCCCGTGGTGAGGCTGATGATGGCGATAAACAGCCAATTGCGGGGATCGGCTTCGGCAAAGCCGTGAATATCTCCTATGGTCAACCAAAAAAGAAATAAAATGGCAGCGCTGAAACCGTAACGAAAGAAGGTGCTGGTCTGAAACGGGAATTTATTCAACACCTTACGGCTGAATACCGTCGAAGCGCCAAAGGAAAAGGCTGCCAAGAGCGACAGCAAAATGGCAGAGATATTCAACGAATCTCTACCCAAGTCAGGGAGTTGTAAGCCGAAGGTGAGAAAATAGCTTGCTGCCAGAGCCAGCAGGGCATACGGGTAAAAATATTTGCCGGGCCTTTCGCCCAAAATTAAATATGCCAAGAGAATGGCAAAGACCGGTTGCAACTTTTGCAATAAGATGACTACGCTAAGCGCCTGAAAATGAATTAAGAATAAGGCTTTGACCATCGCTATCGTTCCGATCGCCCCGCCGGTCAACCCGATAAGTGAAAACCAAAGGTAGTCTTGGGCGGAAAATTGCCGGAGATAGCGATAGTCCCGCACAAAAAACAGATGCATTATCAAAAAAGGAATGAGGTGTAGCACAAAAACGACAAAAACCACATCCAGATTGGAAAGTTTAGGCGTCAGAAAAACCCCGTCAAAACCCCACAGGGAAGCGGCGAGAGCTACAAAAGCGGCGCCCCAAAGATTTTTTTTGTGCATTATTGCCCGCATAGGGATAGGTTTTTTTTATGCTGTATTCTTTTGTATTTCCCTTTTTTTTGTGAAAATGCAAAGCAAAAACAACAAAAAAAGACGATGTGCCGAACATCGTCTTTTTTTTCTATTTTCCTGTCAAATCACTAAGCATTCTTGGAAAGATATTCGGCAACGCCTTCGTGGGAAGGTTTCATTGCTTCTTCTCCTTGCTTCCAATCCGCAGGACATACTTCACCGTATTCTTCGAAATGTTGCCAAGCATCCACCACCCGGAGAGCTTCGTCAATGCTTCTTCCCAAGGGAAGGTCGTTGACGACTTGGTGACGTACGATTCCTTGTTTGTCAATGAAGAACAAACCTCTGTATGCTACGGGCTCTCCCTTGAAAACAGACATTCCGGTCTCGGCATCAAAATCATATTCTCCGGCTAAAACGTCATAATTTTCCGCAATGGTTTTTGACAAATCGGCTACCAACGGGAACGTAACGCCTTTAATACCTCCGTCATTCAATTCGGTGTTTAACCAAGCCCAATGTGAAAATTGGGAGTCAATAGAAACACCTACTACGGCAGTATTTCTGCTTTCGAAATCAGCCAATCTCTTTTGGAAGGCTAAAATCTCCGTCGGACATACAAATGTAAAATCCAATGGATAAAAGAATAAGATTACATACTTTTTCCCCAGATATTGTTCCAGTGAAAATTTTTCTACAAATTCACCACCGTTTACTACGGCAGTAGCTTCAAATTGCGGTGCTTGTTTACCAACTAATACGCTCATTTTTACCTTTTTTTATTTTTATTAATGTTAATATCTGTCTCTTATACACATC
>WFZU01000144.1 GCA_015489405.1 Bacteroidales bacterium | reverse complement strand
ATCTTATGCAGCGTGTCGCTGTCTTTCTCGTAAATATAATAAGCGCCGAGCGAACGGTCCGAATAGGTCCGTACAATAAAGATATTCTCCTGTTTGTCGTGGGAGGCGATACCGAGTTCATAATCAAGCAATAAAGATTCAAGACGGGCAAAAAGAGCCCGGGTTTCCTCATCGAAGAAATATCTTTCCCGCTTCCAGGAAGTGAAAGAAACGGCAGTCAATACTTTCCGCTTGGCGGAATAGTGGAGGCTTGCCACATCATAATCATCATTGGCATACAAGACCGTCTCTTTTTGCGTAGCAATGTCAAATAGCACGGCGGCACTTTTATCTCTTCCGATATTGGATATTCCGTAGAGGTTTTGATTGTCAAAAGTAAAGAATGAAGGTGAAAAACTTTCCTTAAAGTTCCCTTCGGAAATAACTTCCCAAGGGTCTTCTTCCCCGGCACGATACAACAATTGCGTGTTGACCCCATCCACAATAGCCGTAGCGGCACGCAATTTTCCTTGATGGTCAAAAAACCATTCTTGAATGTTCCCGGGATTTTCCGCCAGCAACTCCATCGTCCCTTTCTCAACATCCAGACGATAGGGGTCGAAGACTTGCGGGTTTCGCTTGTTCATCCCGATAATAATCACATTGGGGATATCTTCCAATTCGTCGATAATCTCGGTCCTGACACCGGGAAAATCCGTCAGGCATTGACTGTCGCCGGAGTGGATAGCGGTTTTGTACAATTTATAATTTTCATCGCCTCCGGTATCCTTAACATATAGGATATGACGATCGTCTGCCCACAGATAGCCGGCGATATCACGGTCTTTTTCGTGCGTGAGCGCTTTACTCTCCCCGCCTTGACGGGATTGGATAAAGAGATTCATACGATTCCGGACAGGAGCCAAAAAAGAAAAATAGCTTCCATCGGGAGAAATCCGGTAAGCCGTCTTTTCCGGGTTTCTAAAAAAATCTTCCAAAGGTATTTTCATTTTCCGGACTTATTTTGAGGTGAGTTTAGCTACTATTTCCTTGATTTTCTGTTCATCTTTTTTGGCGCAAATCAATAGCGTATCATCATTTTCGACAATGATAAAATCGTGTAGTCCCTGCACTACGATTTTCCGCTTTTGCGGTACGTGGATAATATTGTCCGTGGCGTCAAAAATGTGAATATCCCCGCTTACCAAAGCGTTATTTTTCTCATCTTTGGGCGAAATATCAAACAATGAGCCCCACGTGCCGAGGTCCGACCAGCCGATGTCGGAAATCATCGTGTAAACATTATCTGCTTTTTCCATCACGCCGTAGTCAATCGAAATATTGGGACAATCCGGAAATTTCTTTTGAATAAAATCATTTTCCCCGGCGGTGCCGAAAACACCTTTTCCGCTGTCAAATATGGCAAATAATTCCGGAATAAAATTTTTGAAAGCTCCCAGAATACTTTCCAGAGACCAAACAAAGATGCCCGCATTCCAGACGAAATCGCCGCTTTCGAGAAATTTGACGGCATTTTCGAGATTGGGTTTTTCGGTAAATCTTTTGACTTTTCGCAGCAAGGGCTGTTGAGCATCTATTTCCTCTTTGAGAAATTGGATATATCCATAGCCCGTATCCGGACGGGTAGGCGTAATGCCAAGCGTCAAAAGACCTCCGGATTGTCCTGCTATTTCCAAGGCGGAAAGAATAATGTGTTGAAATGCCTCCTCTTTGAGGATAATATGATCGGAAGGGGCGACGACCATACGCGCTTGGGGATTTTGTTCGCGTATCTTAAAAGCAGCATAAGCGATTGCCGGAGCGGTATTGCGCATCACCGGTTCGCACAAAACCTGGTCAGCCTGCATCCCGTCCAATTGGTCCAAGACCAACGTACGGTATCTCTCGTTGGTTACGACAAAGATATTCTCTTTGGGACATACCCCCAAAAAGCGTTCATAGGTTTGTTGGATAAGGGTTTTACCCGTTCCGAGAATATCCATAAACTGCTTCGGGTGTTCGCGTGTACTCATAGGCCAAAAACGGCTACCAATACCTCCTGCCATTATTACGGCATAATAATTTTTATTCATAATCATCTCAATTTAAGCATTCTACAATTTTTCGCAGAAGATTTTCATCTCCCGCCGGCACACAAAACCCTTCACGGAAAAGCCGGAGGGAATCCCGGAAAATCATTTGCATAACCGGCAAACCTACTGTGCAATTTCCCGCAAAGGTAGGTATTTTTTTGACGTTGTGAAAAACATTAAATTTTTCCTTCGGAGAAGTCCGGACTTTGCTGCTATTGCGGAATGGACAGAGACACAAAATACTCCATCCGTTCCAATATATTGGAACGAATATGGATAAACTCTTCAATGCCTATGTCACGGAGATAATCCAGAGCCTCTTTGGGATAGCCGGCAATGACCGGAATACTATGTTCTTTTACGGCTTGCACGACCGCCTGCGGCAATGCGGCATATTCTGCGTCCGAGCTGCAAAAGACGGTAGCTACGGGCTGTATAGCGGCTACTTCCTTCGCTGCATCTTCAAGATGATCCACTTGCAATTCTACAATCTCAAAACCGGCGACCGCAAAGAAATTGCCCGCAAACTGTGCCCGCGCACGACGCATAGCAAGATTGCCGTAAGGAATGAGACAGACCTTCGGGCGTTTGTTTTGCGAAGCGAAAATATCCATTTGATGTCGAATCTTTTCAAATGCCGTTGCCGCCCTGCGAACGGGTAAGGTCTCTATATCCGTACCGGCAGCAGTAGCAGCGGATTCCGGCAAAACATCTTCCGAATCGAGGGATTCATTGCGATTGGGGAAACGATTGACGCCCAATATCGCCAGCTTCCCTTTTGCAAGATCTTGTTCTTTGGTGGACAGGGACGTTTTGATTTTTTGTTGAATCGTACCGGCATAGAGGGCTTGGAGAAAACCGCCTTGTTCCTGCACTTGCAGAAATTCCGCCCAAGCGGATTGAATAAGTTGCAAGGTCAGATTTTCGACATAGTAGGAACCGGCTGCGGGATCAATCACCTGATCCAAATAGGATTCGTGTTTCATTATCAATTGCTGGTTGCGTGCCAGGCGTTCAGCCGTTTTATTTTCTTTGCCGAAGGCGGCATCAAAATGCAATATGCGCAAAGAATCCACCCCCGCCAAGACCGCCGAAAGGGCTTGCGTACTGCTACGCAACAGATTGACATAAGGGTCATAGAGGGTCAGCGTCCACGAAGAAGTCTCGGCGTGAATATGGATGCCTTCGCAAGTCTCTTCCGATAGCCCGTAAGCTTTGATGATTTGTGCAAAAAGGTAACGGACCGCCCGGAACTTGGCAATCTCCATAAAATAATCGCTGCCTACGGCAAAATGAAATTTCATCTTGGGCAATATTTCCCGGAGACTCAATCCCATATCCGTGAGAAAGTCCAGATAATCAACGGCTTGTGCCAAAGCGAAAGCAATCTCTTGTGTAATATTGGCGCCGGCATTATGAAAATGCTTGGCTTTTATCAATAAAGTTTTGAAATGTGGCAGGTGTTCGCTTGCCCGGATCATTTCCTTTACGGTATGCAAATAATCTTGGGGCAATTTCCCGTGAACCAAGGCATCGCCCAGCGGGTCATAGTCTATTTCACCCCGGATTTTATCCAGATTGCGGTTATATTTTTTGGCAAGAGCCGTCAATATTCCGGACAAAGCTACCGGCGAAGCGACCGCAGTGTAATTAAGCTCAACGATATCGGCAAAAATATTTTTGGTCAGCCTTTCGATGACCGACTCCGAAATTTCGCCTTCGTATCCGGAGAAATCAAAGCCTACCGAATCCACGCCTTTCATCAGGATATCCAATGCTTTTTCATTGGCTTCTTCAATGGAAACCACCTTGATATCCTGTCTGATACGCCAATCGTTATTTTCTTTTTTCCGGGTCCTTACCCAAGGGAATTGACCGGGGAGAACATTCAAAAAAGGAATATCGTCCAGATTTTCCTTGCGGTAATAAGGACGGATTTCAAAACCTTCGTAGGTCCTGGAAATCAATTTTTTACGATAATCCGCCCCTTTGAGGTCTTGTTGTATTTTTTGTTCCCACATTTCAGTGCTTACCGGAGGAAACTCTTCAAAAAGCTTTTTCATAAAAATACATTTTTACAATGCTACAATACTGTTTTGACCGGAGCATTTACCAGCCCCTTAAATCCCATAAAATCTCGATGAGCTTCGCTGCAATATCGGAGACTACCGACCCGGGACCGAAAATAGCGACGACCCCGCTTTTGTACAGGAAGTCATAATCTTGTGGAGGGATCACTCCCCCGACATTAACCAATATATCTTCTCTTCCCAGTTTTTTCAATTCGGCTATCAGCGCCGGCACCAAGGTTTTGTGTCCGGCGGCAAGACTGGACACGCCGACAAAATGGACATCATTTTCGACGGCTTGTTTGGCAACCTCTTCCGGCGTTTGGAACAAAGGTCCTACGTCCACATCAAAACCAATATCCGCAAAACCGGTGGAGACCACTTTGGCTCCGCGGTCGTGTCCGTCTTGTCCCATCTTAGCGACTAAAATACGCGGTCTGCGTCCTTCCCGTTCGGTAAATTTACGGACTAATTCGCGAGCTCTCTCAAAACTTTTGTTTCCCATACTTTCTGCTTTATAAACACCTGATATAGAGCGTATCTCCGCTTTATAACGTCCGAACACCTTTTCCATAGCATCGGATATTTCGCCCAGGCTGGCACGCTGACGGGCAGCTTCTATAGCCAACTCAAGGAGATTCTCTTTGCCGCTTTCGGCGGCAGCCGTGATACGTGCCAAGATCCGGTCAACTGCCGCTTGATCGCGATGGGCACGGAGTTTTTTAAGACGTTCTATTTGTGCTTGGCGTACAGCTGCATTGTCAATATCCAAAATATCGATGGGTTCTTCTTTTTCCAGACGATAGCGGTTTACCCCGACGATAATATCTTTGTGCGCATCGATACGGGCTTGCTTGCGGGCGGCGGCTTCTTCAATACGCATTTTGGGGATACCCGTTTCTATTGCTTTTGCCATACCTCCCAATTTTTCCACCTCTTCGATCAGTTTCCAGGCTTTGTGTGCAATCTCGTGCGTTAGTCTTTCGACATAATAGGAACCTGCCCAAGGATCCAAACTTTTGGTGATTCCGGTCTCCTCTTGCAGATAGATTTGGGTATTGCGTGCGATGCGCGCCGAAAATTCCGTCGGAAGGGCGATGGCTTCGTCCAGCGCATTGGTGTGCAAGGACTGGGTGTGCCCGAGTGCGGCGGAGAGAGCTTCAATGGTCGTGCGCGTAACATTATTGAAAGGGTCTTGTTCGGTAAGCGACCAGCCGGAGGTTTGCGTATGCGTACGAAGTGCCATGGATTTGGGGTTTTGCGGGTTGAATTGTTTGACAATCTTCGCCCAAAGCATCCTCCCGGCGCGCATCTTGGCTATTTCCATAAAATGGTTCATTCCCGCAGCCCAGAAAAAGGAGAGGCGGGGTGCGAAATCATCTATCTTCATTCCGGCGGCGATACCCGTTTTGAGATATTGCAGTCCATCGGACAAGGTATAAGCCAACTCAATATCCGCCGTTCCTCCCGCTTCCTGAATATGGTAGCCCGAGATACTGATAGAGTTGAATTTGGGCATCTTTTGCGAGGTAAATTTGAAAATGTCCGCAATAATCCGCATCGAAGGCTGCGGCGGATAGATATAGGTATTGCGCACCATAAACTCTTTGAGAATGTCGTTTTGTATCGTTCCGGACATCTGTTCGTAGCTCACGCCCTGTTCGAGCGCAGCGACAATATAGAATGCCAAAACCGGAATCACCGCTCCGTTCATCGTCATGGAAACAGACATTTTATCCAAGGGAATCTTGTCAAATAAAATGTTCATATCCAGAATAGAGTCAATAGCGACACCGGCTTTGCCCACATCTCCGACGACGCGCGGATGGTCGGAATCATAGCCCCGGTGCGTGGGCAAATCAAAAGCGATAGAAAGCCCTTTCTGACCGGCAGCCAGATTTTTGCGATAAAAAGCATTGGATTCTTCCGCCGTCGAAAATCCGGCATACTGACGTATGGTCCAAGGTCGCATTACATACATCGTAGAATACGGACCCCGCAGATAAGGAGCTATCCCCGCAGCATAATCCAGATGTTCCAAATCACGGAGGTCGCCGGAGGTATAAATATTTTTAACTATAATATTTTCAGCCGTTTTAAAGCCCTTACCGGAGGACGATAATTCCTTTCGGGGCTGCTCTTTACGGATGTCTATCCGGTGAAAATTAGGTTTCATACCTTCTTCATTTATATTAAAACAAGCGGCAAAAATAATTTTTGTTATTTAACTAACAACAATAATAATCTATTCTTGCCTAATTTATTTTCTTTCTAAACTTTTGACCGAACTCATAAAGTGTTTTCAAATTCCCGGGAGCTTATTTGAAAAGAACGGACTTAATATTTCCCGTATTCCGGTCCAAGGAGACCGAACGGATATTCGCCGGCAGGCGTGCCAGTTTTCCCCACTGCGGCATTGGATAGCTGGCTTGCACAACAATATCATCATTAGCTTCGAGCCGGAAATCCGCCCAGACCGGGATGCGATAGTAGATCCCCAATTTTTCCGAATTTGTATCAAACTTAAGCTGTGGGTGATTTGCCGGAGTTACTTCTTTGACGGTTAAATAAATATGTTCTCCCAGTTTGGAATTTGCCCCGTGCGCACCCGTACGTTTTGAAAAAGTGAAAGCCGGAATCATATTTTCACCGGATTTTTGAGGAATCACCGCGAAAGTGTACGTAATCTCTTTCTCAATGGTCGCACCCGAAAACATAGACAGATATTCTTCCTCCATTTGTTGCAGCTGGGTATCCATATATTTTACGGCTGCACCGTCATAAGCGACTTCTTGATAGCCGGTCAATAAATTGTAGCGAGCCGTTTTCAGTTTTTCAATCATTTTAGCCGCTTCGCGCGCATTATTTTCACTCCCTTTGAGCGTCCATTTTTTTTGAAAAAACATTTTACTTACTTCAATGGTATCAATCATTATGCGGCGCACAATAGTATCGGTGGTCTCTACCAGATTGGAGGCGTTTTGATACTTAAACAGCTTGATGTTGCGAAAGGCATTTTGCAAATATTTTTCATTTATCTTTTGCATCTCTTTATCATTCTCTATGCCGGTCATATCCGTCAAAAACCCTTCGGGGGAAAGGTGAAAACCGGTGGAAGTTTTGTTCTTTTTGGGAATTTCCACAAAAAACATTTGGTTGGGATCGGGGATGGCTTCACGTTGCAGTTGTACGTCTATGATTTCGTATGAGTAATAATCACTTTTTATGATATTGCTGATATTCAAATATTTACGAGCGTATTCCGCATAAGGTCCTTTATAGTGTTCGGTCTTTTTGACGCGCAAGCGGATAAGAATCCGGGTCTCGGGGAGGCTGTAAATAAAGCCGGTTTTTTCGCCTACGGATTCCAAGTCTTTCAGGGGATACACCTTCACTTGCGCTTTCCCCCAAATATAAAATGACAACAACGTGAGAATAAGTATCTTTTTCATCTTTAAACCTTTTAGGATAATGCAAAAACATCAAAATTTCGCATAATTTAATATTCCGCAAAGATACAAAAAATACAAGATACAACGTATTATTTCTTCGCAATGGAATATGCTCGCAGATATAAGGTGGATTGAAAATCCGGGATTGCAATAGAGAAAAGGATTTTTCTTGCGCTTTCAGCAAAAAATTTCTCCCGTTCTGCGTTTTTTTTCGTAATATTGCATCCAAAACGAATACTATGTTTAGCAACCCATACATTATCATCCTTATTTTAAGTATTCTGGTAATTTTATCCTATCTGTATATAGGTATCGCCGCCAGGACCAAAATTCCTTCGGTCTTATTACTGCTGTTCACGGGCATCGGGGGGCGTATCTTGGTAGATTATTTGAACTATCCGGTACCGGATATGAATATCGGCTTGCAAATACTGGGGATAGTGGGAGTCATTTTGATTGTCTTGGAAGGTGCTTTGGACTTGGAAATAGCCCGTAAAAAACTGGGACTGATTAGCAAAGCTTTCTTTTCCGCCCTGGTTATTCTGGTGGTAAGTGCGCTTACGATGGCATACGGGATTCATACGGTATATCCGCAATTCAGTTTTCAGCTCACCTTGGTTAATGCGATTCCGATTGCGGTCATCAGTTCGGCGATAGCGATCCCCAGCGTAGGACATTTTACGGAGGAAAAAAGGGAATTTATCGTATATGAGTCTATTTTTTCGGATATTCTCGGCATTGTCTTTTTCAATATGGCAGTTACCAATGAACATTTTACGCTGAGCACATTCAGTTGGTTTGCCTTGGATTTTTCGGTAGTCATTGTTTTTTCCGTTATTTTCTCGATTTTGATGATTATGTTTATCAACAAAACGAGTATGAATATCAAATTCTTTCTGACAATTTCCTTGTTGATATTGCTTTATGCGACCGGAAAATTGATTCATTTCTCGTCCCTGCTGATGATCTTGTTTTTCGGTATTATCCTCAATAATATTGAACATATTCATATCCCCGCACTCCAACGTCTGGTACAAAAAGAAAAGCTGACAAAGAGTCTTCATCAATTTCGAATGATAACGAATGAGACAGCTTTCGTGATACGGACATTTTTCTTTTTTATCTTTGGCTTTACGCTGAAAATAAGCATTTTGTTTGATGTGAAAATATTGTTTGCCGGGCTTATTATTTTGGTCATTTTGTACGGACTACGCTTTTTATTTTTAAAATTTATCGTGCGTAGGCAAATTTTTCCGGAATTGTTTGTCGCTCCGCGCGGACTCATAACGATATTGTTGTTTTATGCGATTCCGCCCGAATTTGATTTGGGTTTTATCAATGAAGGTTTACTCTTTTTCGTTATTCTTTCCAGCAGTATTATTATGATGATAGCCTTGATGAAAGACAGCCGAGGATTTCAAAGCGATATTGTATTCCGCTACGACCTTTTCGGGCATTCCATCGGAATTAACAAAAAGGGAGAAACTTCAAAGGAAGACGAAAATACTCCACCAGCAGAAGCACCGGAGGAAGTCTGACTCTAAATCAAGGGAATGAGTAAGTGTTTTTGATGGGGGGGGTAATTTTCAGATACCATTCCGGCTTAGGGATATATCCTATTCTTTTGAGCTGTTGGATTTTACGTAAAAATAATAATGAAGAAAAGTGAGTTGATAAAACTGTTTCTTAGTGAAGATTATGATTGCCTTGAAATCACTGAATAAAAAGCACTGAAGTGCAATCGAGTAGAATGCAGGCAGACACGAATACCTACCGGAGCCCCCCTCACTGCCCTGTTGAGCTAGTAGAGACACCACCGTGCGCAGGAGAATCGTATGCGGCGGTTCGCCGGGACATGCTTGTCCATAAAGCCAAAAGTCAGGGATAGAATGTTCAAGAACGAGCCTGTCTGCCGTGTGACGGGAATGGTGATATTAAGAATGAGACTGTGGCTGTAAGCTATTTCCCGTAAATACCAAATTTGTACGCCCAAAACTTTTTTGTCAAAGAGAACGACAAAATTTGTATTTTCGCAATCCGTTCACAACTTGACAGCGAGTGCGCTATTGCTCATGCAGGGCAAACAAAACACGCATAAGTCATTGGACGAATGATAGATAAACTGAAATATATGAATATAAACAAACGGCATAGTAAATTGAAAAATGGGTGCAATAAAACGTCCAATACCTCCTATACTGAAGCGTTGTGCTTTATGTTGAGAAACTAAAATTCAGAAGTATGTTTCAAAAAAATTTGAATATTTAACATTGTATAAGTAAATGAGGATAACTGAAAGAAAATATTATAATACTTACCGGAGGTCAGTTGGTAATGAAATTCCTAAATTGATTGAGAATTTTGACTATACCGAAAACCATGGCAGTTTTGAATATCTAACAAAAGCCTCTGCCGTTTATTCTTCTAATATTGAAGGAAACAGTATTGATCTGAATTCTTATATGAATTATGAACTAAACAAGGAAAGATTTAAAAAAGGCAAAGAAATTGAAGAGATTGAAGATTTAATTGAAGCTTATGAATTTGCACAAAATAACAAATTGACTGAGAAAAATTTTTTGAATTGTCATAAGATTTTATCAAAAACACTATTAATTAAAAACAAAAGGGGGAAATACAGAATTGAACCGGTTGGAGTTTTCGGGAGAACCGGATTAGCATATATGGCAATAGAACCGGAATTTGTTGAAAAAGAAATGAATAAATTTTTTGAAGATATTAAATATCTAATTTCATCAAAACTTAATGAAATAGAAGTTTTTTATTTTGCATCCTTAGTACATCTAAGATTAGTACATATTCACCCGTTTAGAGATGGAAACGGTAGAGCAGCCAGATTAATTGAAAAGTGGTTTATTACAGAAAAACTCGGTCGAGATTTTTGGAAAATACCTTCGGAAGAATATTATAAGAAAAATCAGGCTAAATATTATGAAGCCATAAATATAGGTGTCAACTTTTATGAATTGAATTATGATAAATGTTTAAGTTTTTTAGAAATGTTGCCAAATTGTTTGAGATAAACACTAAATCGAGTAGAATACAGGCAGGGAATTCCGTTATACATTTTACTCTTACCGTATCCATGTATCCCGTTCTTGATGATGAATGTACACCTTCACGGAATATTTACTTTGGATAAAACGATAGAGAGCTTCGGCGCAATATACCGAACGGTGTTGTCCGCCGGTGCAACCGAAACTAAACATCAGATGCTCAAAGCCCCGTTCCAAATAATTGTCAATGGACAGTCCGGCAAGGGCATAGGCCGCTTGCAGAAAAGCCGTAACCTCTTCCATTCCGGACAGGTATTCTTTGACCGGCAAGTCCAAGCCCGAAAGCCGTTTGTAGGCGTCTTCCCTTCCGGGATTGGGAAGTACGCGGCAATCAAAAACGAAACCTCCCCCATGAGAAGTTGGGTCTAGCGGAATGCCTTTTTTCTTATACGAAAAGCTGTAAATATCTATGGTTAATTTTTTCATATTATCAATTTTAGGTTAGCGTGCAATTCCGGGAAACGATGGATATAACTTACATTCTCCACATACCACCGGATATTTTTTATTCCGTAGGAAAGACTTTCCACAAAATGGGGTTTTCGTTCTATCAAGCCCCTAAACCCATAAGCCCCAAGCACTTGCAAAAGACGGACAAGCATCACCTTATTGTAATCACGAAGAAATTCTTTTTCGCGAACCGGAATATAATTTGCCGCTTCCTCGATATAATAATGCAGCAATTCCTCCCGGAGGGAGAATGGCAGGTCGGCTTTTGCCTGAAAAAGCAAGGAGACAATATCATACTGCAAAGGACCTTTGCGCCCTCCTTGAAAGTCTATAAACCAGGGAGACTTTTGATAAATCATAATATTCCTCGCCTGAAAATCACGATACATAAAATAGCCGGCATCCACTTGCATCAAATCCTCTGCCAAAAGCTCAAAATCATTTTCCAATGCCTCTTCGTCAAAAGGGGGCTTTTGCATCTTCAAAAAATAGTATTTGAAATAGTTCAAGTCCCACAAAATAGACCTGCGGTCGAATGCCTGACGGGGATAAGCATAGGAGAAATCCATCTTTTTGCCGGCACATTGGATACGAATGAGGGCTTGAAGGGCTTGCCGGTAATAGCGGATAGCTTCCTCGCCGGGCTGCCCTCTCTTTTTCCCGCGAAACAGACAATCCAAAAGCGTAGTGTCTCCCAAATCTTGCAGCAGATAATATTGCCGGGTCTTATCTATGCGATATACTTCCGGCACCTGAATGCCGGCATCCAGCAATTGTTTTCCAATGTGGAAAAAGGCTTCATTTTCTTTTACATCCTGATTGTATGCACCTATGACAGAGGCGCTTGAAGACTTCATACGGAAATACTTCCGCCCGGAACCGGCACTTGCCAGCGGGCTTGTTTCCGTCGCTTTCTCTCCGGCATATTGCTCAAAAAGGGCATTTAGATTGTCAAGAATAAGCTCACTCATCAGCTGGTAAAACGGTTTTTGTCCAATTTGTTGAAATACTTTTTTGCCAGTACGTAATAGTCGAGGACAATCAGCCGGTCGTATATTTTCGATACTTTCCCGGCTTTTCGTATTTTCCTCATTTTTCGTAATTGCGGAATGCGTTTATAGAAAGCTATATGAGCTCTCAACACGGCAATAATTTCGGAAAATCCGCTGCCGATGGCAAATTTTACAGCTGCAAGCCCATCCAACAGCAGGCGGAGAAACAGAATTCTATGCAAAGGACCTTCGGGTAGATTTTTGTACAACATCGTAAGATTGTTGCGAATATTGAGAAAAGTTTTACGGGATGACCTTTTGGGGAGTGTTCCGCCGCCGATATGATAGACGTGGGAGTTACCGTTGTACATAATCTTGTATCCCACATTCTTGGCACGCCAACAGAAATCAATCTCTTCCTGGTGGGCAAAAAAACTTTCGTCCAGTCCGTCCAATTCCCAATAGACCTTCGAGCGCACAAACATTGCCGCTCCGGTAGCCCAGAATATTTCGCAGATGTCATCGTATTGTCCTTCGTCCTTTTCCAGGGTTTCAAATATTCTTCCGCGGCAAAAGGGATAACCGTAAGTGTCGATAAAACCACCGGCAGCTCCGGCATACTCAAAAGTATCCCTGTGATAATAAGAAAGAATCTTGGGCTGTGCGGCAGCAATATTCTCATCTTTTTCCATCATTTCCACTATGGGCTCTATCCAACGGGGAGGCACTTCAATGTCCGAATTGAGAAGCACATAATACGTCGCTTCGACTTGTTTTAAAGCGTCATTATAGCCTTTGGCAAAGCCTCCGTTTTCTGTATTTTGGATAATGCGCAGTCCGGGATAATGTGTCCGGAGGAAAGCAACGGAATCATCGGTAGAATTATTATCCGCAATGATAAGCTGTGCGTAGGCGGGCAATGAGGATAATACGCCCGGAATGAAGCGGGACAAAAATTCCCTTCCGTTCCAATTCAAAATTACCACTGCGACTTTCACCTCTTCCATAGCACAAAAGTACATTAATTATCCGTCCGGGAAATATCATTTACATATTTCCACCGGCGGTGGGACCAAAGCCAATACTCCGGCTGACGTCGAATATCTTCTTCGAGCATACGGGTATGCTTTTCGGTAATTGCATACGGAGGTTCTTCTTTGGCTTTATCCGTAACAAGCTCAAAACGAACAGAATATCGAAGAAACCCGAGTTTTTTAAGATGTGCGTAAATGACTACATGATCCCATTTTTTAGCAATCTTTTCGGGTCCCAGGAAAACGGGGGTCTTTTGATTAAGAAATTGTGTAGTATATTCGATATCAGCGATATTGGGTGTTTGGTCGGTGATATACAGCGTGATAGCAGGAATTTTCTCTTTGCGATAGCGAACGAGATACTTAAATATCTGCTTCATCGGCACAGCTTCCGTCCCGAATTTCTCGCGGATATCTTTCATCAATTTCTCAAAATGCTTGTTCTGTACCGGCTTGTAAATTGCCAAACTCTTGATATCAAATTGTGGCACCAAAAGGGCTATCATTTCCCAATTGCCATAATGCCCGGAGAGCAATGCAATATCCTTTCCTTGACGGATATAGCGGTCCAAAAGTTCACGGTTTTCGACACGGACATAGCGGTCCACCTCTTCCCCCCTTACCTGTAGAATAAACAAAGTCTCTAAAAAAATATCCGCAATGTTTCGGTAATACTTTTTGCGTATCGCCTTTCTTTCCTTTGCGGATTTCTCAGGGAATGAATTTTTCAAATTTTCGCAAATAACTTTCTTCCGGTATCCGGCAACATAATACAACAAGAAATATACAAAGCCGGAAAGCATCCGCAATACGGGTTTAGGGGATTTGCCTATACAACGTAACAAGCGGGTGAGTAGAGCCGAACCAAGGTTTTTCATTTTATTGTTACGATTTATTTTTTGTGCGTTAATAGACCCCACATCACCACTCTTTCCCGGCATCCGAGCCCCAAGGTTGGTCTTGAATAATCTTGTGCCTGTCCCGCATATCTTGCTCTTCAAGGCTTTTGATAGTGGTCGTCATAAAACCGGTTTGAAGCATATTTTTCCACGAGGGATTAGATATTTCCCCGCGAGCGGTAGAATGAATCTGGTAATAGTTGTTATTACCCCTCTCAAGGGCAAGGAATACAAAGATTATATCTTTCTCCCCGCTGGGAATTTTGTAATAATGCCACACCTCATAAGGATACTCTCCCGGACTGTCAACGTGCACGTCTCTCGTATTCGGTTCGCCATACTTCAGATATACATAACCCCGGTCGGTTTCATAGCCCTTATGAACCTGGGTCGAAAAATGTTGATTGGTAAAATCAACTTTCTCCGCATACATATTATATTGATTCTCTGCATCCAAGCCATAGCGAAGAAACCAAAATTCATAGAGAAAATCTTGCATCTTTTTCAATTTGCGGGATTTAACCAATGCCTTGATCGTATAATATTCCGATTCGGTAGCCAAGGGAGAGAGGGACAGGATTCGTTCCGTAAGCTCATCAATATCCGTGTATTGCCTTGCAAAATGTTGGGCGGACAACAAGCTTTGTTTTTTGTCCATAGGCGGATTGCTGCGTGTAATGTCAATAGCGTTGAACCCAACCAGCGTATTCTCACGGTCGCGCACCTCTATCACCAGGCTATAATTTCCCGACGGAAGTTGGGAAATATTAAATTGGTTGAATATCAAGTTTATACGGTCTGCCTTGATTTTTTCAAACTTGGAAAGTTCCGGAACGATTTTGTTATTATCCTTATCTTTGATGTAATACCTTACCAGGAAATCTTTGGCTCCGGACTGGTCCGTATTATAGATTTCGGCATAGAAATTTAATTTCTTTACGGAAGCCGGATAGTAGGAAGTGAAGTGTGGTTTTATTTGTAAGCCGTATTTGTACCACTCATCATCTTTTCCCGTGTTGACAATATCCTCCACCAATTCAATACCCGACACGGCAATTTTGCCCGGCTCATAGTTAATTTTCAGCGGAACAACGCCGTCAAATCCCGGCTGCCCTGCATCGTTGACATCCTTGATGTTAATGTGAAATTCATACTTCCCATTGTCCAAAGCATAACGTTGCTGATTCAAAAAACGGAAATCAATGCCGGTAGTGTCCTCAATAGCGGGGCTTTCGAGCTTGAATTTATCTATATTTTTCACTTTCCCATCCTGCTTAAACTCATATAGCACTTGAATGGAAGCCTGAAAAACTCCATTTTCTTTCGCAGCATATTTCACCGTAGCGGCATCCACCGAAAGGTGTACTTCTACATAGGCTTTTCCGCCCGGACTATCAAAGGTGGTATAAGTCAATTGTGCCCTCATCTTCTGTTGTCCGTAGGCAGTAGAACAAAGAAGGGCAAAACCGAATACCCAAAAAACGAAAAATCTCATACCGTTTTGTTTTTTAGTAAGACATATATTATTGTCCTCCCGGTTGCAATCCATATTTTTTTGCAAAGTTAGCAAAAATCTTCGTCTCTTGAACATTAAAAGTTCCGGGCTTTTTCATATATTATAGAAAGTCCTTGTTTTCTTCCGAAAATCTCTAAAAAAATATTGGAACAGTTATTGTAAATAGTGTTTGTCCATAAAGTCAAGAGTCTGAGCTAGAATGTTCAAGAACAAGGCTTGCGAAATACTCAAAACCAAGGAGTTGACTT
>WFZU01000143.1 GCA_015489405.1 Bacteroidales bacterium | reverse complement strand
TGGATATACCGGTCGAAAAGGCAGGTGCAAATCTTTTGATAGACAAGCAGTGACAGAAACGCCAACGGAAAACAAAAATGTACGGGCGTAGAACAAAATAACAGCAGTTTGAATAAAATTTTTTTCTATCTTTGTTGCTTGAAAGAGCTGTAAGAATATTGTCAAATATTGTCGTATGAAAAAAGTAGCCGGTCCGGTTGATAAGCATCTGTTAGAGAGAGAGTTGTCGGAAGAATTGTTTGTAAGAAATACGCGTAAAGGAGGGAAGAAGATCTATATATTCACTTCCGCTCAGGCGCCCAATTTGATGCGTGAGGTTGCCCGTTTGCGTGAGATTTCTTTTCGCGAAGCGGGAGGCGGCACCGGAAAGGAGCTGGATATGGACGCTTATGATACGGCGGAGACTCCCTTTAAACAGCTTATCGTGTGGGATAGCGAAGCGAAAGAGATTGTCGGAGGATACCGCTTTTTGATGGGGAAAAACATGCCTTCTTCCCACGGTGAAATGCCTAAAACTCCCACGGCGAAATTGTTTTGCTTTTCCCCTTATTTTATTGAAAACTATTGGCCGCAGACGATTGAGCTCGGGCGTTCTTTTGTGCAACCGGCGTATCAGCCTACTACCAATCTCCGCAAAGGAATGTATTCGCTGGATAATTTGTGGGACGGGCTCGGAGCCTTGGTAGTGCTCAATCCCGATATGCAATATTTCTTTGGCAAATTTACGATGTATCCCTCTTTCAATGCCCGCGCACGCGACCTCATTATGCTCTTTTTGCAAAAATATTTTCCGGATAAAGACCGCCTTGTTTATCCTAAAGAGGAATATAAATTGTTGTATAAGACTGACGGGATTGAAACGTTACAGACTGTCTTGACGGGAAAAGATTATGCGGAAGATTATAAATTGCTAACCCGGGAAGTTCGTAGTCTCGGGGAGAATATTCCACCTTTGGTGAATGCTTATATGAATCTTTCTCCTACGATGAAAACATTCGGGACAGCTCTCAACCCCGGATTCGGCGATGTCGAAGAAACCGGAATTTTGATTACCATACGGGACATTAGTGAGGAGAAAAGCCGCCGTCATATCGAATCATATATTCATTCATAACTGTATCCGATGAGTTCCTCTCCTTTGCAAAGCAAATTTGTAAAAAGCAGTTCCAAGGTAAGCGAATGTCCCGAACCGGATAAACCGGAATATGCTTTTATCGGACGTTCCAACGTCGGTAAATCATCGCTGATAAACATGCTTACTTCGCGGAAAGAATTGGCAAAAACTTCAGGAAAACCGGGGAAAACTCAACTTATCAATCATTTTTTGATAAACGATGAATGGTATCTCACGGATTTGCCGGGCTACGGCTTTGCTAAGACGTCTAAAAAAATGCGAACTGCCTGGGGCAAAATGATTGAACAATACCTGCTCAAAAGACCTAATCTGGTAGCCACTTTCCTGCTCATTGACGGGCGTCATCCCCCGATGAAAATAGACCTGGATTTTATCCGCTGGCTGGCGGAAAATCAAATTCCTTTTTTCATAGTGTTTACCAAGACCGATAAGATTTCTCATAAACGCTATCAAGAAAATCTTTTGGCATATCAAAAAACCTTGGAAAAAGAGTGGGAAGAGATACCGCGTATGTTCCGTACCTCCTCCCGTAAGGCTTGGGGTCGGGAAGAACTTACGGGGCTCATTGCAGAGATAAACAAAAGTTTGAAATAATAAATTCCATTATTATGAAAGAGATTGAAATTAAACAACTTAGCGAGGAAGAAAAACGAGCGAAAGGGGTTCAATCCTGGCCTGTATGGGAAAAGGAGGTTTCCCGGTTTGACTGGGAATATGCAGGAACGGAACAATGCTTAATCCTCGAAGGGGAGGTAATCGTAACTACTGCGAACGGCGAATATCATATTAAAGCCGGGGATTTTGTTACTTTTCAAGATGGGCTGAAATGTCATTGGAACGTTATCAAACCGATACGAAAACACTATAATTTTATTTGATAAGATAATGGAGACGATTGATTATTTAGTTATTGGTTCCGGGGTTGGCGGTTTGATTACTTCTATTCATTATGCCCAAGAAAATCCGGATAAACAGGTTGTTATCGTTACGAAAAATGATTTGATAGAGAGTAATTCCAAATATGCGCAAGGGGGTATTGCGATAGTAACGGACAAACTGCATGATTCGTTCGAAAGTCATATTCAAGATACCCTGAAAGCCGGTGGCGGACTGAATGACAGGGAAGTGGTTGAATTTGTCATCAAAGAAGGTCCGGAGATACTGCAAGAACTCCTTTCAATGGGTGCGGATTTTGACAGAACCAAAGAGGGAAATTTCGATTTGGGAAGAGAAGGCGGACATAGTGTTTTCCGGGTCTTGCATCACAAAGATATTACCGGCTATGAAATTGTTCGCACCTTGGTGCGTATGGTGAAACAATTGCCCAACGTTAAGATATTGGAACATCATTTTGCGATAGACCTTATCACCGACCACCATCTCGGGAAAGAACTTCCCCGGAATGAAATTCGTTGTTACGGCGCCTATGTCCGTGATAAAAAATCCGGAGAAGTGAAAAAGATGACGGCTTTGGTAACGGTTTTAGCTACCGGTGGTGCCGGACAAGTATATCGTCATACGACTAATCCTGCGGTGGCTACCGGAGACGGAATCGGGATGGCTTACCGCGCCAAAGCAATGGTGAAGCATATGCAGTTTGTACAGTTTCACCCGACCGCCCTTTACGGAGAAAATTCCGACACCAGCTTTCTGATTTCCGAAGCAGTCCGTGGTTTCGGAGCAAAATTGAGAACCCGCGACGGTGAACGTTTCATGCACAAATATGACCCGCGTGAGGAGTTAGCTTCTCGTGATATTGTCGCAAGGGCTATTGATAATGAGTTGAAAATCAGAGGTGATGAATATGTCGTGTTGGACTGTACCCATCTGGATAATGAAGCTTTTTATAATCATTTCCCAAATATTTATGATAAATGCAAAAGTGTGGGAATAGACCCCTTTGTGGACCCTATTCCGGTCGTGCCTACGGCTCACTATTTCATGGGAGGCGTGGAAGTGGGACATCACGGCGAAACCAATTTACAAAATCTATTGGCAGTAGGAGAGGTTACCTGTTCAGGGCTACACGGCGCTAACCGCTTGGCTTCAAACTCATTACTGGAAGCTTTGGTGTATGGGAAGCGAGCTGCACGCAAGGCTTCCGAATGGACGGCAAAAATGTCTCCGGAGAAAGTCTATGAATTGATCCCCGGGTGGAATCAAAGCGGGATGAAATTTCCCGAAGAAATGATTGTCTTGAACTTTCTGAAAAAAGACCTTAAAAATATGATGAGTGATTTAGTCGGTATCGTTCGTTCGAACCTGCGTCTGCAAATGGCGGAGAAAAAAGAGGATGAGATATACCGTGCTATGATGGAACTCTATAATATGTCTATCCTAACCCAGCAACTCGGAGAAATCAGAAATCTTGTTAATATTGCCTACCTGATTATCCAACAGTCCAAAGAACAAAAAGTGAATATCGGAGGATTTTATAATAAAGATTTGGTCTCGTAGCGGACGATTCATCAATTCGTAAATGTCTTACTATATGGAATTAACGTATTTAAGTGAAGAAAAGATAAAAGCATTTTTGGAAGAGGCTTTCCGTGAAGATGTCGGAGACGGCGACCACTCTACCTTGTCCAGTATTCCGGCTCATGCCGAAAAGAAAGCAAGATTGTTGGTAAAAGGTGATGGGGTATTGGCAGGTGTCCAAATGGCTAAGATGGTTTTTGAATTTTTTGACCCCGGATTGGAAATGGAAACATTTATCGAAGATGGAAGTGTGGTCAAGAAAGGAGATATCGCTTTCACCGTGAAGGGTAAAGCCCGTTCTATTTTGACCTCGGAGCGATTGCTGCTGAATATTATGCAGCGTATGAGTGGAATCGCCAGCTATACGCATTATCTGGCGGGTTTGATTGAAGGCACGGGAGCTAAATTGTTGGACACACGCAAAACGACTCCTTGTTTCAGGATGATGGAAAAATGGGCGGTAGCCATTGGCGGCGGACACAACCACCGTTTCGGGCTGTACGATATGGTGATGTTGAAGGACAATCATATTGATTTCGCCGGTGGCATTGAGCAAGCTATTCACTCCTGTCATTCGTATCTTTCGCGTACCGGAAAGGATTTGCGCATTGAGATAGAGACGCGTACGCCTGCCGAGGTGGAAGAGGTCTTGCGGGTCGGCGGCGTGCACCGCATTATGTTGGACAATATGCCTCCCGCTATGATGAAGGAGATGGTACAATTGATTGACGGACGTTTTGAGACGGAGGCTTCCGGAGGCATTACCGAGAAAACGATACGGAAAGTGGCGGAAACAGGTGTGGATTTTATTTCCGTAGGAGCTTTGACGCACTCGTATGAAAGTTTGGATTTGAGCCTGAAATCTTTTTAGGAAAGTATTTGGTCAACCTTGTTATCCACCCGTGTTTTGGAAAAGATATTTTGGAAAGAAATATATGAAAAAGACATTCATAGTCATACTTATCTTGCTTCCGGTTTTTATGTTTGCTCAGATAAATTCTCTATTACCCGCTAAATATCTTGGGGGTGATGCAAGCGGGACTATCCGCAATTGGAAAAATTCCGGATCGAGCATCATCAACGCTTTTGAAAAAGAGGGCAAAAAAATTCGTATTGACCATTTTATTGTTGTAAGTGAAGAAGGGATTTTTCCGGGGAAAACCCCGGTGGGAGAGAAGATTATACAGTTATTAAACAAAATGAAAGACCGGAAAGGCTGGAAACTTCTATATTTTCCAAAAGGAGTTTATGTGGTTGATAAAGAGATTGTTATCGATATTCCGGGTGCTGTCATCAAAGGAACTTTATCCAACAATGAAGAAGAGGTTACGGTTTTCAAATTTGATTTGAAGGAGGATGTTAAAAACTGTTTCCTTGTCAAGGAGGATTCCGTTGGGTTGGAGGATTTTGCTATTATCGATCAAAACTTGTCCGCTCCCGCTAACCAAATAAAAAACAAAGGTCGTTTAAGAAAAATGATTCGCTTGTCCTCCGATGAATGTTGGGTGCGAAGGGTAAATAGCAGGAAGGCAAATTATGGACATGTTTCCATTATTGGGAATCATAATACCGTTACTGCTTGCTTTTTTTTTGATGCTCACGAATATGGGGGCGGGGGAGAAGGTTATGGTGTTCAGATAGGATCTTATGCAAGCTATAACCGGATAGAAAATAATATTTTTTCTTCATTGAGGCATTCGGTGGTACTTTCTGCCGAACCCCGGTATAATGTTATTGCCTATAATTACAGTAGCCGGGTTACGTCCACTTCTTGTGGAGGATGGATTATTGATGAGGGCTGTGGAGATATTCAGTTGCACGGGAATGGTTCCAACCCAAGATATTCCGGTCCTGCTCTTAATTTGTTTGAAGGAAATATTGTTCAAAAGGTAGTGATTGATTACGCTCATAAACATAATGGGAACTATAATACTTTTTTCCGGAACAGTTCCATAGAGGGATTGGGCATTGAGGAAAGTCAGAATGCAACCCAATACCAACAAAATATAATTGCTTTCCATGGGGATTGCTCTTGTCCTTGGTTTTCGGATGCTTGCGAAAAACTTCTGAAATTGGGCTTTCATAAATATTGGATAGAGAACGAATCTTATTTGGATATTTCAAATGAATATCCTTCTCTGTATCTTCCGGAAAAACCGGAATGGTACACCGGCTCCTGGCCATTTCAGTTGAAAAGGCATTATTCGGATGAATTTAATCCGGCAAAGAGAAGGAAAATGACTTCTGCGTCTAATAATGTGCTAAATGTTTTTGATATGTATGAAATTGAGAAATCCAAAATAAAAGTAAATTGACAGGATAATTTCAAAAAATAAAAATTTAGAATGGTATATAGTGTTTGTCCATAAAGTCGGGAGTATAGGCTATAATGTTCAAGAACAAGGCTTGCGAAATACTCAAAATCAAGGAGTTGACTTTTGTCAATGAAGTTTTGAGTATGAGCGTAACGCAGTTATTGGACATTAAGACAGACTCTATATAGCGTTTTTCGGAGTGCATTTGATAATAAAATTATATTCTCATGAAAACATATAAACAAATAATTACAGAATTAAAGACACAGGTTATTACGATTGCGCTCAATCGTCCCGAAGTACACAATGCAATGAATGCAGAGATGATTGCGGAGCTCAAAGAGGCTTTCGTGGAGGCGGAAAAGAATGAAGAGGTGCGCATCATCGTATTACGGGGAAACGGCAAGTCCTTTTGTGCCGGAGCGGACCTCAACTATATGAAGGAGATAGCGTCTTTCGGTTTGGAAGAAAATTATCAAGACGGACTCCGGCTTGCTGCCTTGTTTCAGACGATATACGAATGTTCGAAGCCGACCATAGCCGTGGTCCACGGAGCGGCTTTCGGTGGAGCGAACGGACTCTTGGCGGCTTGTGATATCGCGATTGCCGAAGAGCAAACGACTTTCGCTTTCAGCGAAGTGAAATTGGGCATCATTCCCGCGACCATCTCCCCTTTTGTCATTCGCCGGATAGGCGAATTTGCCGCCAAAGACCTGATGATGACCGGAAGGCGTTTTAAGGCACAGGAAGCTTTTTCCTGTCACTTGGTCAACAAATATCTCCCCGCCGCCGGAATGGACGAATATTTGGATAAACTGATTTGCCAACTGCTAACTTCCGCTCCGGAAGCCGTCCGTGAAACGAAAAAACTCATTGATTTCGTCTTGCAGGAAGAGGACGAAGGAAAGGTGATTGACCGCACCGCACAATGGATAGCAGAACGGAGAGCATCGGAGGAAGGACAGGAAGGGATGAGTGCTTTCCTGGAAAAACGGAAACCCCACTGGGTAAAATAAAAATGCGCCCCACCTCCCGGGAAGGAGATAAGACGCATTGATATTCAGCGTGCTGCCGGAAATTTATTCCCCGCAGGGAAAATTATTCTACTACAATTTTTCTAACTTTACCGTATTTGCGGTTCCCAATACGAAGGAGATAGACACCGGGTTTTGCATAGGACATATCAAAAGTAAATTGATATTCTCCATTGTTGTTCTCCACTCTGTTGAAAATCAGCCTTCTGCCTAATAAATCGTGAACCGTAACAAACATCGCCTCTGTCATTTGCGGATGAGTCAAGTGTACCGTAAAATGATTGTTCGCCAGTTTGTGGACAGAAAATTCGTCCTGAACGGAAGTTTCATTCTGCCCGGTGGGCAAAAGAATATCGGCAATATAATCTTCGGTTTCGCCGTAGGAGGTTTCTTCGCAAGCATCCTCGGGCACCGGTGCATTCCAATTGGTTTTTATCCGCATAAGATGTTCTCCGAGTGGAGCATCTTCCGCTATTTCAAGTGAGGTCGTTCCGGTGAACGTGCCACCGCCGCTGCCTTCTCCAAGGATAAAATCTTCTACCAATGCTTCATCATTACTAAATACAAAGTCATCGTTCATATCAATCCACAATCTCACGTGTTGGTTTCCGTAGCCTGTGGTTACGGTCAAATCATTACTTGAATCTTGGTGCAGACCTGCAACCAAATCGGTATAATCACCATACCCATCCTGGTCGCATCCGGAATAATTATCAATTTCCGCTAATTGTAAACTCTGAATTCCATCTCCGTAGCCGCATTCTGACGAAGGTTGGCATATCATTTTAGTAACGATTACGCTAGTCGTATCATTATTGTTATCCGTGTCGCCACTGAGCATCGTATAAGCGATGAGGGAATGGTCCCCGATAGTGGAAAAGTCTCCGGTTTGATTGAAGGTATAGGATAGCGTGCTGTTTGCAAATACCGTGTCGTTCACGGTTTCGGTTACCGGGGAGCCGTTATCGAGGATATACGCTACGTCAAAGCCGCTCTGCATCGCCGCACCGAAATTGGTAATGATGATACTAATGGATTCCGTATTTGTCAGCTCGCTTCCCGATTCCGGGGAAGATATTCCCGTTACACCGATATCATCATCAAAAAGATTAGTGATTTCGGCAGTTATAGTGTCGTTTTCATTAGCTTGATCATTCCCCAAGGAAGTGAAAGCTTTCAACTCATAGGTTTGTCCCGGGGTGGAAAAATCTCCGGTTGCCGAGAAAGTGTAGTCCTGACTTTCTCCCGGATTGACGGTGCCCGCATAATTTTCCGTGATGATAGTTCCCCCGTCAATTTGGAAATTGACCGGAATGCCGGATTGTGCGACTAAGCCGTAATTGTAAATCGTTACCGTGATAGTTTCATTGGCTCCCAGACTACCACTGACAGGGCTGACGATATTGCTGATTCCGACATCATTGTCAAAATCGGAAGCAATTTTAAATACGCCCACTTGGTTTTTTCGTCCGCCGTTGAAATATTCTCCTATTGCCCAAAATGTTTTTCCATCGACAGGATCTACGGTCATTTGTGAATAATCTCCGTAGCGTGTAGAAGGATCACTCATCGTCCCTTCGGCAAATGATTCTTCGGCAAGGGTCATCGTTCCCAAAGGGTCGGAAGCCATACGCCCGGTAAAACGAAGGGAAGGATTTTGGCTGGAACTGACTACTGTATAAGACATTCCAATGTTGCCGAACATGTCCATCGCCATAGCTCCGGCGAAAGCACTGTGCCCGTCAGGCTGTGTGTAAGTGCCCTCTTGATAAATAGTCCAAGGGTCGCCCGCATTATCTTGGCGGAGCTCGTACCAGCGGATGCCGGCATAATCGTCATTCCCATCCAAATCGACCACAAAATTGAAAATGGCGGAATTGTGGTCGGGGAAAGAACGGTATTGAGCCATATACATAATGGTTGCTTGCAAAGCATCAATGTCCGGACCGCCCGGTTGGGGAAGGTTGGAAAAAGCACCTCCGTCAAACAAACCGTCAAAAGGCGTCGTATTTAATATTTGCGGAGCTGAAATCGTAGAATTGGAAGGCGTATCCCAATCTACATTGATAGACCAAATCTTCAAATGGTCGGTAGAAACGCCGCTCCACGCATCATCTTGCATAAAGACGATAGGAGCATTGCCTGCCGGTGGAGGTGTGTCTCCGTTCACATTAAATCCCAGCGGACTATAAAAACCGTTGGTAACAATGCCCGTCAGCGGAAAACCGACCATCTCTGCCGTATTGTCTCCCGCTATCATCTTTTCCCTGTTCACGGCGAAGACCACTTCACTGGAACCGGCAGAGCCGGAATTTTTATTGGAGGTGATATAATATCCGTCAGACCATAAAGAAAATTTCGGATAATCCGGAAAAACATCCGTATTAAATTGATACAGATACCAACCGTCATTTACCGGATCAGAGCCTTGACAAACGGCTATTCCAAAACCATTAGTATAAAATTCGGTAATCACAAAACGGTCTGCAAATTGGTCATAAAAGACGATGGGGTCTCCTTCATTGCCATATAGAATAGTCCCCAAAGCCGCCGGAGCGGTAAGCGGATTCCCTTCTTTATCCCAAATCCGGAAAGAAGAGTTCCATGCATTGATAAAATGATTGGGTCCCACGGCTCCGGTAGGGTCGGAAGGCGTGGCGGAAGCACTGGCAGCTTCAAAAGTCAGTATAGGGTCTTTCCCTTTTTTCATTTGTACCGTGGCTTGTTTTTCCCACAAAGGGTCTTCTCCTTTGGGCAAACCCTTGCCCGGAACGGCGGTGTTGGGTCCGGCTTTTTTAGGATTAACCTCTTTGTTAATCGCTTTGGCGGGAATAAATTGTCCCGTGGCAATCTGTTCGGC
>WFZU01000142.1 GCA_015489405.1 Bacteroidales bacterium | reverse complement strand
TTATTAAAGGAAGTGTCAGCATTCTATATTAGAGCTTGTCTATAATGTCCGACTTCTGCGTTACGCTTGTTCTGAAACCGGTCTTTTCGGCAAGCTCAATGCATCGCATTGACATAAGTAGACTCCTTTGCTTTCAGAACTTCACAAGCCTTGAATTCGAACATTATAGCTCAAGCTCTTGACTTTATGGACAAGCACTGTATAAGACTGCCATAGTCCGGTTTGAAAGTGTAAACCTGCCTTTTGGCTATTTGCAGCATCGCTGTATTTTTTAAAAATGGTTAAAATGCAAGGACGTAAGGGGAAATAGCGTACTTTTGTAAACGATATGAAAAAACGCTTATTCACATTCATTATCGGCGGGCTGACGGCAGCTCTTATCGGGCTTATGATTATCCAATCCTACTGGATAAAGAATGCCATTATGGTCAAAGAAGCCGAATTTATCGGAGGTGTAAAAAGGGCGATGGAGCGGGTGGTCTTTGACTTGGAGAAGCAAGAGCGAGCCCGCTTGATGAAAGAGTGGTACACACGTATGGGCTATGATGATTCGACCCGGATGGCTATGGTCCCGCAAATGATGGACCCTTCTGTATTTCAAAGTATTATAAATCCCAATGTGGTCTTGCCCATAGAGCAACGAATCAATGCTAAAACATTGGATTCGCTGATAGGATTGGAGCTTCAAAATCAAGGGATTAACACTGAATATGAGTTTGGCGTTTTTAGTAAGAACAGATACGTCATGGCAATCCAGAAGACCGGAAAATATCCTGACCAACTCCTCAATGAATCGTATTCGATCGGTCTGTTCCCCAATGATCTGGTCGGTGAGGTGAACTATCTGTTATTGTATTTTCCTCACAAAAACCGTTTTTTGATTTCCCGGCTTTGGATGCTTCTATCGGTCTCCATCGTGCTGGTGTTGATCATAATCTTTTCTTTTGGCTATAGCCTGTGGACGATTCGACGGCAGAAAAAACTTTCGGAACTCAAAAACGATTTTATCAATAATATGACGCATGAGTTCAAAACGCCTATCTCTACTATTGCATTGGCGTGCGAGGCTCTCAACGACAAAGATATTGCCGGTTCCGGCGAAGCCGTAAGTACCTATGTGGACATCATCAAACAAGAAAATGACCGTCTGAAAAAAATGGCGGAAAGAATCTTGCAATCCGCTTCCCTCGAAAAAGGTAAACTCAATATGAAAGCCGAAGAAGTGGATATGCACCAAGTCATCGAAAACGCTATCAACAACATACGTTTGCAAGTGAGAAATAGAGGTGGAGAGATTTCGCTTTCGCTGAATGCACAGGAGCATATTGTCAAAGGAGACCCTGTCCACCTGACCAATGTTATCTACAATTTGCTGGACAATGCCAATAAATATTCTCCCGAAGCACCCCGGATACGTATTGAGACACAAAATACGTACAGCGAACTCAAAATCTCCGTGCAAGACCGGGGTATCGGTATCAGCAAAGCCAATCAAAAGAAAATCTTTGATAAACTGTACCGTGTCCCTACGGGCAATATTCACAACGTAAAAGGGTTCGGACTGGGACTGGGCTATGTGAAAGCCGTGGTCGAGCAACATCAAGGAAGAATAAAACTCGAGAGCGAATTGCAAAAAGGAACGAAATTTGATATATACTTACCCTTATTAAAAAAATAA
The DNA here is from genome assembly GCA_015489405.1 of Bacteroidales bacterium. GTDB lineage: Bacteria > Bacteroidota > Bacteroidia > Bacteroidales > S143-32 > S143-32. The sequence continues at coordinate 824 of WFZU01000142.1, read as the reverse complement.
TTGATATGAAAAAGAAACTTAAAATATTACTTGCAGAGGATGACAAGAACTTGGGAAACATTTTGAGTAAATTTCTCCAAGCCAAAGGTTATCCCACCAAGCTTTGTGCCAACGGGCAGGAAGCTTTTGACGCATTCGTGGAGGGAGACTTTGATATCTGCTTGGTAGATGTGATGATGCCGATCAAAGACGGCTACACTTTAGCCAAGGAAATTCGCCAAGCGGACAAGCATATCCCTATTATCTTTTTGACTGCCAAATCTATGGAGGCGGATAAATTACAAGCCTTTGATGTAGGAGCGGACGACTATCTCACCAAACCTTTCAGTATGGAGGAACTGCTGGTGAGAATCAAAGCCATTATGCGGAGATTGAAGCCCGAAAGTATGAATGAGACTGTGGATAGTGAATGCAAATTCGGTAAATTTACACTCAACTACAACACGCAAACCTTATATTTCGGCAAGAAAGAACAAAAACTTACTACCAAGGAGAACCAATTGCTGAAAATTCTCTGTCAAAACCAGAATCAGATTGTGGACAGAAGTGTCGCTCTCAAGAAGATATGGCACGATGACAGCTATTTCAATGCCCGTAGCATGGATGTGTATGTTACCAAATTGCGGAAATATCTGAAAGAAGATCCCAATGTAGAATTGATTAATGTACACGGCGTAGGATTTAAACTGGTCGTCAAAAAATAAAATGGGATTTCAATAAAAAAGGCTCACATTTTTGTGAGCCTTTTTTTATTGTATAAGTATTTCGATTAAATATCAAACTTAATTCCCTGTGCCAGGGGTAAATCCAATCCGTAATTGGCG
>WFZU01000141.1 GCA_015489405.1 Bacteroidales bacterium | reverse complement strand
CTTGAGCTATAATGTTCGAATTCAAGGCTTGTGAAGTTCTGAAAGCAAAGGAGTTGACTTACGTCAATGCGATGCGTTGAGCTCGCCGAAACGACCGGTTCCAGAACGAGCGTAACGCAGAAGTCGGACATTATAGACAAGCTCTATTTTTATCGGCATCAGCATCTATTACAATTTTACAAACTTTTTGGTAATACTATTAGCGGCATTTTTCCAGCGCAAAATATAATTGCCCTTGGCAAGTTGCGAAATGTCTATGTTAAATAAAATATTATTACTATCAAAAGTGTGTTTATAGACGATCTTCCCCAACATATTTTGGATTTCCACTTCGCTTTTTCCTTTGAGATAGGAATCGAAACTGATATACAATTTCCGGGTAGCGGGATTCGGATACAGGCTAAAGTGCGGCGCATGTTCCTCTTGGACTGCGTACACGTTTCTGTTTCCCGTAGCATACCAGATGCCCCATTTGGCTAATCCGATAAGCCCTTCGGCATTTCCGCTGGGCTGTATTTTGTTGGATTGCAAACCGATACGACCGATTATTTCACTATTGTCATTAGACTGTGCATTGAAGATAATTTTATCATCGTTTTTGGAATAGTTGGGATAGCCCAGTACCGTATTGTCAAAGATTACGCCCGTCTCTCCGGTTTGCAGGTTGGCAGCCATCACCTTTATTTCTCCTGTATTGGCATCGTAGTAGTCAAAAGCCAGTATGTAAGGAGAATTTTTTGCCAGACTGGGATTTCCTACACTTACCCCTTCGGGTAAATCCGAAAATATTTTCTCTATTTTTCCATCTCCCCAGGTATTGGAGCCATTGTTCCAGACACGAATGACACCCATATCCCAGTAGTCAATATCATCTCCGGCGGCATTTTGCATCTTGTTGTAGGCATCGTAGATAAGGTATTGTCCGGAATAATCCCATTCCAATGCATCGGCATAAAGCACATTCTCAGTAACTACGCCGGGCGTAAAAGTAGGATTATAGAGATGGTATTTATTCCATTGACTGACGGAAAAATCATAGACCCAAATAGCCGAATCAACGGAAGTCGTAACAATGGCAATCCTTTTTCCGTCTTTGCTTACCGCGATATTGTCATATCCGCTATCCGTAGCCAGATCATTTTCGTCATACGGACTGCTAAGCACTATCGTGCGAATCTTTTTTTGCGGAGTAACGAATACGGCGACACTGCCATTGTCAACAATACTCGGTTTTTGATACAGTTGGGTCGTAGAGATGGGGGTGAATGATGTAGCATCTACATCGGAGATGTACAACGTATTCGGGTCGGCACTATTGACATCGACGGAAAGGATAAAATCCTGACCGGGATTGGTTTCGAGGTCGTTTTGTCCGGGCGTACCGCCACCGCCGCCACCACCGCCGCCTTCTCCGATTCCTACGGCGGCGAAAGCATCTTTGACGGCATTGGTTTCCGTCGAATTGGCACCGTAGATATCAGAGGCAGCTTGTACGAAAGCCACTCTGGCATCGGCAAATTGGGAAGATTTTACCAGATAGTCCGTCATCGATTTGTACCATATTTTTTCCGCTTTATCTTTCCCGATAGCGGTGGCAAACTTAAAATAGGCGAAATTCATAATTCCGCTATTGATATGGACTCCGCCATTGTCCTGGCTTCCGGTATATTTTTCGGATATATTTGCCGGTTGGTAGCAAGGATCGTTGAAAGACGAACCTCCGTTGTGCGGATTGCTCATATCGCGCAAAAATCCGGTTGGAAACAGGTTGGTGTTAATGATAACGTCTTCGCCGAGATGCCAATCTTCACGGTCTACCATGCAGCCGGAAATATCCGCCATAGATTCATTGAGTGCGCCGGATTCTCCTTGGTATTCAAGATTGCAAGTATTTTGCACGACGCCGTGTCCCATTTCGTGGGCTCCCACGTCCAAGGCTCCTGCAAGCGGGCTGAACATACTGCCGCCGTTTCCGTAAAACATCGCTTGACCGTTCCAGAAAGCATTTTCCATACTTGTTCCGTTTTCGTTGGCGATATTGCAAATCGAAATAATGGTGCCCCCTTGTCCGTTGATGGAATTTCGTCCGTGCGTGTTTTTGTAGTACTCATACGTCTCTCCGGCATTGAAATGAGCGGAAACCGACGTTTGAGAGTTCCAAGTATTGTTGGGACTGGTAAAGTGCGTTAAGTTCATATCGTTTCCAGCGGACGAATTATTGGCATCTATAGTCCAAATAGCGCCGACGGGATTGTCCGGCAGTTGGGATTGGCCTCCGTTGTACATGGGGCGGGAAGCATCAATCAGATAATAGGTGCCGTTCAGGAGATAGGTGTTGATGGTTTGTACCACTCCGTTGAGGTCGGTAGCCTGAGCCGTTTGCGGTCCGTCGCTGCAAGTATTATTGTAATGATTGAGAATAGTACCGTCTCCGGCATCTATAAAATATTCGTAGCGCAAAAGGACGTTCGGACGAACGGTAAGATGCCAACACAAATGGGTCTCACCGGAATAAAAATCCGGATGGTAGAGAACCAGTTCCGGAACGTAATGTTGGTAAGGGAGGAGGCTGGCACCTTCCTTATTTTCGGGCGAAAATTCAATCTTTAAATCCTTTTGGGCAATTTCTTCGGCAGTCTCTACCGGAATTGCCGGAATGAGGTTCTGCACTTCCGGGGTGGGGAAATATTCCCCGTTGAAACGGGACATCTTACCGTCTTTGCCGTGTACAAATACTTGACCGCCATAGACTTTCACCCCCTGAAAATATTGTTGTAATTTAATGTGCGTAAAGCCGTATTCATCGGTGTGGACATCCATGGTTTGAAATTCCTCCGTAGGAGATTGGATATGCAACATCCCTTTGATGCTTTGCAAGTATTGCTTGGCGGCAACTTCCACACTCCCCTTGCTTTGTGCGTTGAAAGACGGAATGCCGGAGGGAGTGCCCTCCACAAAGATAACTTGCCCTTTTTTGTTAAAGCGCAGATTGCTGAAAACCGGTTTCCCGGAAAAAGCCGGATTAAACGGAATACTGTGGTAAGTGGCATTCACAAGAGGATTTGAACCGCTACGCTGAGGCGTATAGTTCAGCCTCGAAGAAGGGCTAAACAAATGTGTGTTAAATTTTTTCTTACTGTCAAAAGGATTTTGCTTTTGAGCTTGAAGAGCGAGACCGGAAATAATCAGTCCCAAAACCAAAATTAATAGTTTTTTTTTCATAATATGTGTTTTATTGATTGTTGACAAGTTTCATAAGCGATTGATAAAATTCCTTGGGATAGTCCGGCGGAGTTTTGCTGCCTCCCCAGGTGATTTTTTGTTGTGTCGAATCATTCCGGAACCCAATAAAATAATACATGTTTCCCGGGT
>WFZU01000140.1 GCA_015489405.1 Bacteroidales bacterium | reverse complement strand
GAATAATATTATCACTCATTGTGAAGCGGATTATGGAGGTGGTATTGCGTGCTACGACAGTTCAGCAATAAAGATTAGCAATTGTCATATCCAATATAATCACGCTTCCCTTGGAGCAGGAATTTTCATATATAATTCAGATGCCTTTTTATCCGGAAATACTATTTCGGATAATTATATTTCGGAGGATTTTTATTCCGGTGGAGCAGGCATATTTTGCAAACTTTCAGATATCAATCTTGAAAAAGATATAATTGAAAATAATTACGGTTCCATAGCGGGAGGTATTTATTTGGATAGTTCCAATGCTGTTTTGGATAGTGTAATAATAAACGGAAATCAAAGTTCCGGACCGGCAGGAGGTATATATGCCCAAAATAATTCGGAAATTACGCTAAACAACTGTCAACTTTTTGATAATTCAAGCGATGACGGAGGAGGGGGATTTTACATAAATCTAAATTCATCCGTAAATATAAACCATACGTTAATGTATAATAATGATGCAAGCTATGCACCTTCAATTTTCCTTGCAGACTTTTCTACTGCTAACCTGAACAATAGCACATTGTCAGGCAACGGGAATGGAAAAACCTTTAAAAACAACATTGAAGTTACAGATACCTCAACCCTGAATATTCATAACTCAATTCTTTGGGATAATGCTTCTGTTGAAATTGACAGAGAATACGGCAGTTTTGTGAATGCATCCTATTCCATCATTGAAAACGGAATGTGGCCGGGAACGGGGGTCATTTCTGAAGATCCGATGTTTACTCCATCAGATTATCATCTCTCTTGGCCCGATTATCCCATTCCCGACGGGATAAAATCACCTGCCATAGATTCCGGCGACCCGTCGTCACCCGACGACCCGGACGGCACAAGAGCGGATATGGGATATATTCCTTACGAGCAAATTTATACCGCTGTTCCGGGCGGTGATGTCAGCGGAACATTTACCTGTGCCGGCAGTCCCTATTACATATACGGGAACATCACTATCCCTGCCGGTGACGAGCTTGTTATCGAACCTTGCGTGTCTGTCATATTTCAAGGGTTCTACGGATTTAAAGTGGAAGGAAGACTGCTTGCCGAAGGAACTGATGTGAGCCGCATCACGATTGCCGCAAGCGATACCATAGAAGGATGGCAGGGGATGAAATTTTGGAATACCAACTACAATGGACAGGACTCTTCAAAACTCGTCAATTGCCGCATAACATTCGGTAATGCCGATATGAGCGGTCCCGCTATGTATAGTCAGGGAGGTGCTGTTTATTTTAAAAGCTCATCAAACGTGTTGGTTAAAAACTGCCTGATGAACAAAAACTATGCATCTAATGCCGGCGGTGCCATCTACATTGACGGCGCTTCGTCACCGGCAATCATAGACAATACTTTTAGTGATAATTCTTCCCCGCTCGGAGGCGCTATGTTTTTCTCCTACGGAACTCCGGTCATTCAGGGAGGTGTGATTGAAAACAACGAAGCCGAATACGGTGGTGCGTGCTATTTAAATAGTTCCGATCCGGCATTTTCGGGCGTTACCATAAGGAACAACAATGCAAAATTCGGCGGAGGAATTTATATGTATGGAGGCAGTACACCGGTATTTGATGCAGTGAACCTCTGTAATATTTATAAAAATTACGCCTATGCAGCCGGTCTTGATCTTTGTGGTACCGATTGGTATGGCGGACCTATCACTGTCAATGTTGATACTTTCACCGTTATTAATCCAAACAAACACTTTTTATACCCCATTGATGAATATTCCGTTAATGTTTCCAACGGCTTAATACAGCAGACCTCAGATGACCTGTATGTAAGTATGACCGGTTCGGATGATAATCCGGGTACCTCGCCGGATGAACCCCTTAAAACGCTGTATATGGCAATGATGAAAATTATGGCGGACGAAACTGACACGGCTGTCGTTCATCTTGAAACAGGAACCTATTCCGAAGGTGCTACCGGCGAAGTAATGCCCGTAAACTTGCGCAGTAACGTTTCTTTGATAGGTACGGAAATGAATGATGTAGATATTTACGGAGAAGAGATAAACCAAATGATATATTGCTATGACGACAGCAATTTTCACATCGAAAATTTGAATTTTCAGGGTGGTCTTGCGGAGAATGGTGGTGCTGTTTGTCTCGAACATTCTTCAAGCCCGGAATTTAAAAACGTACTGATATTTAACTCGCATGCCAACAATAACGGCGGCGGTTTGTATTGTGATGACCATTCAAGCCCGGTACTCGACAGCGTTCTCGTATCCGATAACACTGCCGACGGAAGTGGTGGTGGTATTTACTTGCACAGCCATTCCAATGCTTATTTGCGTGATGTTCAGATTACCGGCAATAGTGCAAATTACACCGGAGGTGGATTGTATGCGTTGCTTTACAGTGATTTCACTATGGAAAACAGTTTTGTAAATACAAACTCCGCTGCCGACGGAGGAGGCTTGGCTATTTACTATCATTCCGACCCGGTAATTACTAATTCAACGATAAGTGTTAATGAAGCTGTCAGTTATACGGGCTATCCCGCATCCGGCGGTGGGATTTATACCTCCTACGGTTCAAATCCGGTTTTTTCAGGCGTAAGTATCATCAATAATACATCCGATATGTATGGAGGCGGGGTTTATAGCACCAGTAACTTTTTGTTTAAAAATGTAAAAATCAATAACAATACCTCACAGCAAGAAGGCGGTGGAGTATATATCGGAGCAGGAGGCAGTGAAAAACATTTCATCAATACCGAAATATGCAATAATACAACCGTTAATTATACGGGTGGAGCAGTTTATATGACATCATCCTCGCCCGGATTTGTAAATGCTACCATAGTAAACAATACTGCCTCGGGTACGGATGCAGCGGGAATTTATATTTCCAATTCAAATCCCGTTTTTAAGAACAGCATTTTATGGAATAATAATCCGGAACAGTTTCATATATATTCCGGCAGTGTAACGGCAGAATACTCCGACATTGAAGGCTCCTTGCCCGGAACCGGAAATATAGACACCAATCCGATGTTTACAAATTCCGTATCAGGAGATTACAGTTTGAAGGAATTATCTCCTTGTATTGATACAGGAAATCCCGATACTACGGGTCTTAACCTTCCTCAATATGATTTGGCCGGCAATGCAAGGATTGTAAATGACACTGTGGATATGGGTGCTTACGAATTTTCATCCGGAATTAATAATTTGCAACTGAATATAACGGTTTTTCTCGAAGGACCTTTCAACGGAACAGACTTAAATACTTCGTTAAACCCGGGGGAAATCCCATTAACGCAGCCTTACAACACGGCTCCGTGGAATTATGCCGGAAGCGAAAGCGTAGCGGCAATACCCAATGCCGACGTGGTGGATTGGGTATTGGTCCAACTGCGTGATGCGGAAAATCCCGGAGCGGCAACGCCTTCGACAAGCATTGCTACCCAAGCTGCTTTTTTGCTCAAAAACGGCAATATTGTCGGACTTGACGGTTCATCGGTATTACAATTTCCTAGTGCATCCGTTTCTCATAATCTATATGCCGTAGTTTGGCACCGTAACCATTTGGGAATAATGTCCGCAAACGGATTGCCTAAATCAGGAAGTATCTACCATTATGATTTCACGACCGCTATATCGCAAGCTTACGGAACGGATGCACAAAAAGACTTGGGCGGCGGTGTGTCCGGAATGTTTGCCGGCGATGCGGATGCCAACGGAAATATTGAAAATGCCGATATCCTGTTATGGAAGACCAATGCAGGGACAAAAGGATATTTATCCACGGATTTCGATATGAACGGACAAGTGGACAACAAAGACAAAAATGATGTATGGCTGCCCAATCAAAGTTATGATTCGCAGATACCGGAATAAGACTATATGGAGCTTGTCTATAATGTCCGACTTCTGCGTTACGCTCGTTCTGAAACCAGTCGTTTCGGCGAGCTCAACGCATCGCATTGACATAAGTCAACTCCTTTGCTTTCAGAACTTCACAAGCCTTGAATTCGAACATTATAGCTCAAGCTCTTGACTTTATAGATAGACACTATATGTACCCAACAAACAATCAATAATTATGACACGGAAAATTATTTTATTATGGTTTATCTTCGCCTTTTCCGGCAAGCTGCCGGCACAAACTAACTATTGGCAAGGCGATTATTCAAGTAATTGGCATTCGGCACAAAACTGGTCACTGAATCATATCCCCGATGCTTCTGAGAACGTTGTTATTCCGGCTTCCGGCATTTTACATTACCCACATATTTACAACAATGCTGTGTGCCATAATTTTACGATGAATCTCGGTTCATCCATAGAGATTTACAATGGTATCAACGTTGATATTTACGGCGATGCCAATATCGGCGGGGCATTTGATTTTTGGGATGCCAATGCGAATGTTTTGTTCCACGGTGATGTCGCTTGGTGGAGCGGTTCTTCGAGTCACACCTATTATGCCGGAACAAACAATTGCTTTTTTAAAGCCTACAAAGATTGGTCTTTTGAGGATGGTGCAAATGTCAATCTAACGCGGCAAGTAGTTTTCTTTATGGGAAGTTCACCGCAAAGTATTTTTATCAAATCCGGCAATAGCTCATTCGGATTTATTTCCATTGTGCAAAATGTTGCTGTCGAAGCAAGTTCAACCTACGACCTTTATTGCGATAAAATGTACATTTCCGCAACGGGTATCTTCCATTATTATTCATCACATCAGATGTTTGTATCCCAAGAGATTGATAATGACGGTCATTTTTATTTTCATAACGGGACTCTTGTTTTTACGGATTTAAGTAGCGACCTCTATTTTCAAGCCAGCGATTTTGTGAACAATCTTGTCATTTCCTCTTCCAATTATCATCAACTTTGGCATTTTGTTGATGTCAGAGGTGATTTCACAATAAACGGTTTCGGGCTTACTATCCCCGAACATTTAGAGCTTGGCGGTAATTTTGAAAACAACAGTTCGTTCCTTTCCATCCACGAAATTAGCGTTTCGGGAAGCGGAAACCAGAATATAAAAAATCTGCAATGTCAAACCTTAATTTTGGATAAACCTTCGGGAGAAATGCGGTTTTTGACCGGCACCTCTCAATGCGATAATTACGACTGGGAACAAGGTTTGCTCAGAAATGCCGGAGCGACCACCACTTTTAATGATTTGGTGGATAACGGAATTTTCGGCACCATCAGTGTTACCTCCGGTGTGCTGAATTTTCATCAGGACAATTCCCAATATGTTGACATCAACGGCACTGTGTTTATCAGCGGTGGTACATTCAATATCTATGGTGGACTCGGCGACAGTTTTTGGACCTATTCCGGAGACGTTTCATTTACAATGTCCGGAGGAACTTTAAATTTCATTGATGCGGGAGTTAATATTTTTAACTCCGCTACCCATTCTTTTACGGCAGACATAACCGGCGGCACCATAACAACGACTCACGATTTTAGAATTAACAGGGCTAATTTTCAGCCTTCGGGAGGTACCGTAATACTTACGGGGACAAGCGATGCAACACTGTATCAGGTCGCCGGTAGCCGTTTTCACCATCTTCACATTAATAAAAACTCTAAAAATCAAAGCACATCAACATACATGCCCGGCAAACGCTACGGAGAGGTTTACAAAAGCGGCAAATCAAACTCGGTAGATGCAGACTCGGATTTGGAAATTGCCGGTAATTTCATTCTCGAATCCGGTTCTTTCACAGCACCTTCTCAAATGAAGGTTGGCGGCAACTGGACCAACACCGCCGGAATTGCCTCCTTTGACGAAGGAACGGGAAGCGTTATCTTTAACGGCTCTTCTTCTCAAACACTTTCGCAGGAAAATTTCTATCATTTGGTTTTAAACAAAGCCTCCGGTAGCTTGATTATAAACCCGAATATTCCGGTCAATTGCCAATCGTATGAATGGATCTCGGGAGAAATGTCGGTGAATAACGGTGTATTTATCGCCAATGACTTGGTGAATGACGGTATTTTCGGACAGTATGTTTTAGACGGAGCCAATGGGGAAATCACGCTCTATCAAGACAATTCTCAATATCTGGATTTAAACGCCGACATTACCATTCACGCCGGGAAATTTACCGCTAACGGTGGCGCAGATGCAAGTTATTGGCCCTATGCGGCGGATGCTTCGCTGACAATGACCGGCGGAACACTTGACATTCGGAATGCCGGCGGAATATTCATTTATGACTCGCCGGATCATTCGTTTAGTGAAAATATCTCGGGAGGCACCATACGCACGACCGGCTCATTTTATGGAAACAGCGATCATTTTACGCCTTCCGGCGGAACCGTGGAACTCTATGGAAACCAGGATGTTTCAACGGGATTTGACGGCACATCATTCTTCCACAATCTGCTGATTAACAAAGATATAAGTAAAAACACGGACATTAAAGAAGTGCTAAAACCCATTAGAGACAAAACCCTGTTGAAATCAACTTTTGCACAAAACGTTACCATCGCTTTCAATCTGAATGTTCAAGCCGCACTATCCATCCAAAATGGTAGTCTGAATACCAACCAACGCTCTCTGACAGTGAAAGATGTTGACATATCGGGAGGTTCGTTGGTAGTGGACAAAGACTCTTACTTGCTAATGTATGACAATGGAGAACTTTTCGTCAATGCGGGAGGAACTTTATCGGTGGAAGGAATCCCGGGAAGCCCTGCCACAATTACACATAACTCCGGAAATTATGCTTTGAGAGTAAAGAGCGGCGGCACCATATCCGCAGATAACGGTGTTTTTGAATATATGAACGCCGATGGTGTGGATATCGAAAACGGTGCTATTGTCGATACAGCCAATGCTTTTTCAGATTGTTATTTTGCAAACGGAATGACCGGAGGAACCTATCTGACCATTGATAACGGACAAAATTTGACAATGAGCGATGTGTATTTCGCTGCCAATAGTTGGGGTGGAACAAGCAATGTTAAGAAAAATGTAAATTCGGGTTTGGTAACCTTTACAGATTTCGGCGGGCCGTTTTCAGGAGAAGATTACGACAATGACCCCTATGACCGGTTGATGTGGGACGAAGGCATACGATTTGTTGATTTGCGACTTATGTTGGAAGGTCCTTATGAAGCACCGTATATGAATACGGATTTGAATACCTCCGGCAATATTCCCTTGACACAACCTTACAACACGGCTCCGTGGAATTATTCCGGCACGGAAAATATTCCGGCTATTCCCAATGCCAATGTGATTGACTGGATATTGGTAGAATACAGAGATGCTGAAGATGCTTCCTCCGCTTTGGCTTCCACGACTATCGGAAGAGAAGCAGCCCTCTTACTAAAAGACGGCACCCTTACCGCACTTGACGGTTCCTCTCCGCTTACATTCTCCGCTATCGTGAGTCATAAACTCTTTGTGGTCATATATCACCGCAACCATCTCGCTATTATGTCCGCCAATCCGTTACTAAATGCGAGCGGCACCTACCATTATGATTTTACGACCGCTATATCGCAAGCTTACGGAACGGATGCACAAAAAGACTTGGGCGGCGGTGTGTCCGGAATGTTTGCCGGCGATGCCGGTGGCGACGGAAATATTGAAAATGCCGATATCCTGTTATGGAAGACCAATGCCGGGACAAAAGGATATTTATCCACGGATTTCGATATGAACGGACAGGTGGACAACAAAGACAAAAATGATAAATTTGTTCCCAACCTGAACCGGGAAAGTCAAATTCCGGACTAACAAACCGCCGGAAGATAAAAGATGCAAATGTAATGTCTTCGTGATGTTACCGGAAGCGTCCGGCATAGTGCCGGGCGCTTCTTTATTTAGTGCTTGTCCATAAAGTCAAGAGTCTGAGCTGGAATATTCAAGAACAAGGCTTGCGAAATACTCAAAACCTATGATATTGTAAAGAAACCAAAGGGAAAAGTATTTTTTCCGGTAAAATACGTTTTTTACCGAAGTGCTATGCAAACGACCCGAAAAAAAGCCTACTTTTGCAGGCAAAAAAGAAAGAAAGCTTGTGAGTAAAATATTATCCCAACTTAACGATGTACAAAGGCTTGCCGTGCAACAGATTGAAGGGGCGCAGATGGTGATCGCCGGTGCCGGCTCCGGCAAGACAAGGGTCTTGACCTATAAAATAGCCTATATGATTGAGCAAGGAATAGACCCTTTCAACATTTTATCCCTCACTTTCACCAACAAAGCCGCCCGGGAGATGAAAGAACGGATCTATACCATCATTGACAGCAGCGAAGCACGCAATGTGTGGATGGGAACTTTTCACTCCGTTTTTTCCAGAATATTGAGAGCCGAAGGAGAGGTGCTGGGCTATCCCTCCAATTTTACTATTTACGATACCGATGACAGCAAAAGACTGTTGAAAGCTATCATCAAAGAGATGCAACTGGATGACAAAAAATACACGCCCGGAATTGTCGCCAACCGTATATCCTCCGCCAAATCCAACCTGATTACGGCGGCACAATATTATGCCAGTTCCAACATTTTCACCGCAGACCAAAACGCCCAAAGACCGGAGATTAGAGAGATTTACAAGACGTATGCAGCGCGATGTTTCAAATCATCCGCTATGGATTTTGACGACCTGCTGCTCAATACCTACATCCTTTTTCAAAAATTTCCGGAGATTTTGTACAAATACCAAGAGAAATTCAAATATATCCTGGTTGATGAGTACCAAGACACCAATCACGCCCAATACCGCATACTGCGCTCATTGGCAGACCGTTACCAAAACCTCACCGTAGTGGGCGATGACGCCCAAAGTATCTATGCTTTTCGCGGAGCGAATATCCGGAATATTCTCAATTTCAATCGTGACTATCCGGAAGCCAAGACCATCAAACTGGAACAAAACTACCGTTCTACCAAAAACATTGTAGGAGCTGCCAACAGCTTGATTGCCAACAACAAAGGACAGATACCAAAAAAAATATGGACGGACAATGCCGAAGGCGATAAAATCCGCATTTTCATAGCCACATCGGACAATCACGAAGGGAAAATAGTCGCTCAATCTATTTTTGATAACAAAATAACTCATCATTACAAAAATCGCCACTTTGCCATCCTCTATCGTACCAATGCCCAGAGCCGTGCCATGGAAGAAGCGCTGCGGCATGCGGGTATCCCATACCGCATATACGGAGGCATCTCCTTCTACGGACGAAAAGAGATAAAAGACATCCTGGCATATTTCCGTTTGACCATTAATCCGAAGGATGACGAAGCTTTCAAACGGATTATCAATTACCCTAAAAGGGGCATCGGGAATACCAGCCTGCAAAAAATGATTATCGCCGCCAATAATAAAAATCTGTCCCTGTGGGAAACGGCTAAGCAAATCCACCGGCTGAACATCCCACTGCACAGCACGGCAAAAAGAAAAATATCAGACTTCGTTACCATGATGGAGAGTTTTCAGGCACAGTTGCATCAACTGGATGCTTTCGCCCTTGCCGAACTCATCCTTAAACAGAGCACCATCCAACACACTCTCCAAGCAGACAAAACGATTGAAGGAATCGGACGTATGGACAATGTCGAAGAACTCCTTAATGCGATTCAAGAATTTGTCGAAAAAGACAAAGAAGATGAAGAACAAGCCAAATTTGACGGGGAAGAATATGCCGGCACCTTGGACGATTTTATGAAAGACGTTGCCCTCATGACGGACGCAGACAAACAAGATGACGGGGATTCGGACAAAGTATCACTGATGACCGTGCACGCTGCCAAAGGATTGGAATTTCCGGTGGTTTACGTAGTAGGATTGGAAGAGAACCTCTTTCCCTCTTTTATGTCGCTCAATTCACGTCCGGAACTGGAAGAAGAACGCCGGCTCTTCTATGTCGCCCTTACGAGAGCGATGCAAAAAGCCTATATCTCCTATGCGGAAATGCGCTACAAATGGGGCGAACTTAAATTCTCCGAGCCCAGCCGTTTTTTGGACGAAATAGACGAAAAATATTTGGAGTTTGAAAACCGCCCCACCCCTCCGTCACCGAAAATCTCCCGCACTGCGGGAACGGCTCCGCTAAACAAAGCCAAACCGGCAAGCCGGCTACAACGAAACCAAAGCTTCTTCAAAGGCAACAAACGATTGACTAAAATCTCGGATGTCTCCCCCGCTGCCACTCCCCCTAGTAATCTGAAAAACCTTAAAACAGGAATGCGCGTAAAACACGGAAAATTCGGCACCGGAAAAGTCATTGCCATTGAAGGAGCACCGCCCAATACGAAAGCGAAAGTCCAATTCCCCGCCGTAGGTACCAAAACCCTTTTGCTCCGCTTTGCGAAATTGGAAATATTGGAATAATCCGCATTTCGCAATTGCCCGCCGTATGCACTTCGGGCTTTGTCCGTAGCTGATGCTATTTTCAAAAAAGTAAAAAGTTAGATTGTTATTCACAAC
>WFZU01000139.1 GCA_015489405.1 Bacteroidales bacterium | reverse complement strand
CTCTAATAGCTTCTACCGGTTTTGTATCCAGTGCTTTGCGGGCAGGGATTAGCGCTGCGACGAAAGTGGTCAGCAGCGTCAGCAGGGTAATGCTAACATAATAGTGCGGGTCCAGGTGTGTGTATATTTTTGAAGCAATACCGAAATATTCAAGCCCTTCGGAAACCGACAAGAAGTGTAAACCGTTTCTGCCAAAATAGGCAATGGTCTGGTAGGAAAGAAACAGACCGGCAGGGGTGGCAATTGCCGACAGTAATATCGTCTCGATGACCACCATGGCAAAAAGTCTTCGTCTGTTGAAGCCCACCGCCATCATAATTCCCAATTCCCTCCGGCGTTCCAAGACTGCCATTAGCATGGTGTTTATTATGGCGAAAGCCAAAGCTATCAATATGATAGTCAGAAAGATATAGCTGAATGTGGACATCATCTCTTGGGCGTATCTAAGTTCCGGTGAGACTTCATCCCAAGATTGCACCCGGTCTTGGGAGGACAAACTTTGCAATGAATTTTTCAGTTTGCTCATATCCTTTATATCGTAAAGCATAATCCCGATTTCATGAATCTTGCCATGCGTCTGTAACATTCGTTCCAAAGCGGGCAACTTCAAATATACGTTTATTCCTTCGATCATCGAGTTGTTGATTTTGTATATTCCTTCCACACGAAAAGCATAGCTTAACACATCGCCGGCTTCATTCTGAAAACTGAATTTGACTTTCGATTTCAATTTGACTCCCAACTTGTCCGCCAATTTTTTCCCGATAACGATAGACGGCTTTTTATATTTGTTGAGAAAAGAACCGGCAATCAGATGCGCGGAAATGGTCGAAGTCCGGCGTTCGTGTTCCGGATTTACGCCTATCAATCGTGCCCCGTAAGAACCTTTGGAAGTGCTCAACATAGCGTCTGCAATGAGCCGTTCGGAATAGGCTTTTACGTATGGAGAGGATTGTAGTGCAGAGCGAAAGGCGGAGGATTCCCTGATATTGTTTTCCAAGACAGGATTTTCCAAGAATGATTTGTTATGTATCTGAATATGTGAAAGATAGGTGTCAATGGCGGAGCTGATACGGTTGTCGTTCATACCTTGCATCAGTCCCATAAAAAATATGCTTCCCCAGAGACCGAGGATAATGGAGATGATGATAACCATTGTTCGAAGTTTATTTCTCCATAGATTTCGCCAGGCAATTAGTATAATCGTTTTCATGTTCTCTTATTTTTTGTGCATCGCTTTGAGGCTGTTTAAGCTTTGTATCTTATAGGTCGGATAGAGGGCTACGAACAAACTTATCAGCAGAATTATCACACTGTGATTCAGAATAATATTGGGGTCTATAGAAAAAGCAATTTGCGGTAGAAAACCGAATTTTTCCGCTACATCCGCTTTTTCCGAAGGTAAAGGCATCGGGTGAAAGTGGAAATAATACATCAAAGGAAATGCCGGTAAAATGCCGGCAATCAAGCCGGTAAGACTTAATATCCCCGTCTCTATCCACAACGAACCGGTAATCAAACGCTTTTTCATTCCGATTGCGGTGAGGATTCCAAACTCAAAGATACGTTCTTGGGTCATCATCAATACCGTACTGAAAATACCGAAGGCGATAACCATATACAATATGAAAACCATATACAGTCCTCCTACATTGTCTGCCAGTATGGCTTGATGCAGCTCGGGAAGCATCTCCTGCCAGGTCATCACTTCATAGTCTTCACTCCCCAATTTCTTTTGCAATTTTTCTTGCAAATGTTTTTCATCTTCTCCTTCATTTTTCACGATGATAAGGCTACTCACAATGTCCGGAGCGGAGAGATAATTGCGCAATGTCCGGATGGGCATCATCACCAGGGAGCGATTCAATTCTCCGTTGTGCATATCAATGATTCCCTTGACCGGAAATTTGCCGGCTGCCGACATTCCGTGATAACCTTGTCCGATAAGAAAAAGGGTGTCTCCGGGGTGGAGTTTGAAATAGTTGGCGAGCTCTTTGCCGAGAATGACAGCGTTTTCGTCTTCTGCGAAGACGGTTCCGGCGATTAGACGGTCTTGCGTAGGGGTCAGTTGCTCCTCTTTCAGAGGGTCTATTCCATTGACAAAAACTCCTTTGGAATGTTTGCCCGTGGAAGCCAAAGCAAAGGTTTCGAGGCGGGGCACCAAGTCTTTTACACCTGCGGTCGTGCTGATCTTGTCTTGAAGTTTACCGGAGTATTCCAGACTGTTGTCCAGGTTGCGGTCTTCCCAATATCCACGATGATGCACTTGAATATATCCGGTAAATTTTCCCGCAACATTCTCGATTACACTGTCGTACATCCCCAGTTGCATAGAACGGATAAAGAGCGCTAAAAAGACTGCAATAAATATGGAAAGTATCGTAATGATACTCCGTTTGCGGTTTTTCCAAATATTGCGCCACGCCAGTTTAACTAACATCATCTACGGATTTATTTTAGTTTTTTCATATAATTGGGACTGAAATACAGATCTTTTACGGGAATGTCAAATACCAATTTTTGGTATTCGATGACCGTCTTATTCCCTTCTTTTTCCCAAGGGATAAATTCCAATTTCGAGGGTAATCTTTTGTCGCCGAACATTTTTGGCTCGGAGGCTATCATACTGTTAACCAGAAAATCATCCTCGTCATAAAATTCGGCTTTCATCTGCATATAGTCTTTTTGGTCAATCCAGATGAGAATCTTGCCCCATACTACGACTGCCTCTTCCTTGGGTTTCAGCTCTATTTTCCAACATTTCAGCCCTTGTATCTCTTCTTCTCCTATGATTTTGTGGTGATAGTCCGTTGCAATGGACGATTGTTTTATCAAATCGTCATTGGTGAGGTCGGTTCCCATCCACGATTGCAACAACATCGACGGCGGGAGCTTTATCTTTCGTTCGATAGCGGGCATATAGTTCCACACTTCTTTTTTGCGTTTGAGAAATACGATGCCTTTCTCTTTGGGCGGATAGGTTACCACCGACACGGCAAAATCCGTTCCCTTGCTCCACGATTTCAGGTGCATCTCTTTGCTCCATTTAGGGCGGATGATCTTGATGCTAATCTCGGCGTAAGAGGTGTTGCCACGGAATTTTTTGTCCGCTTTGCGAATAATTTCCGCTGCATCTTGCGCATGAGATTGCAAGGGAAGAAGAGCGGATAATATCCAAAAAATGATATGTGCTTTTTTCATCATTTATTTTTTTAGTGTGGATTGATTTAATCTCCTGTTTCACAGAATTTTGTTAAAAAATTTTCGACCACTTCGTCCAAGGGGAAATGTTCTCCCAAAACGAGATAATGGAGGGCGATCCCGTCCATCGTTGCTGCCAGCAGGCGTGCTTCGCTATACGCCCCGGGTCTTTCTTTGAGTTGTAAAATGTTTTCTATCCGAAAGTACACTTTTTCGAATATTTGAGTCATCATCCGGTGGATTCCGGGCATATTGGAAGTTTGCATAGACAGTGCCACGGACATTTTCCATATTTCCGCATTTTCTTTGAGCATCACAACGAATGTTTCCATAACTTTCCGCAATATGGTTTGCAAACGCTCCTTCTCAATATAGGGTTCCACAGCTTGAAGCAGTAGGTTGGCGGACTCTTCGAAAGAGTGTTTTACCACTTCTTTGAGTAAATCCTCCTTGCCGGAAAAATAATTATACATCAGTCCTTTGGATATTCCTGCCCGCTCTGCTATCCGGCTAATGGAAGTGGGGTGATAGCCATTCATCGCAAATAATTCCAAGGCGGCGACTAATATCTTTTCTTTGCTCTCTTTCCGTATCTTTTTGTTGTCTTCTTCTTTCCGGGGTGCCATTATTATTTTTTTGACTGAACGTTCGGTCAAAAGTAGGTGTATTTTTCAGGCTGAAAAGAAAAAGAAGCGTTTTTTTTAAAATATTTTCTAATTTATTGATAACAAATGGGTTGTCTTGTATGATTAAGGGGTCTCCGGTTTCCCGGAAATAGACTCCGGAGAGAAGAATTGTCCTTTTTACGGAAAAACGGCGGAAGGTTTGATGGAAAGCGCAGCCTTGCTACGGATGTATAGACGACGTTTCCACATTGCTTAGGGGGAGAGAAAACGGTATAAGTCTTAATATTTCACCGGTTACATCTTGCGTATCAGCCTTATCAGGGCTTCCCTTTTACAAACTTTTTTACGAAGAGCCGCTTATTGCCAGCTATGCCGGATATCAGGTAGGTACCCGCAGGAAGTTTCTCAGGCAAACGGAGAAGTTCATTATGATTTCCTTCGTCCCTTTTCGCTTCCAATAGATTGGCAATGAACTGACCACTCCCATTTAGAAGCGAAATATTCAGCTTTGTTGATTCCGTTAGCCGGTAGTTTATTCGAAACTCATCACGGCAAACCGGATTTGGATAAAGCCGGTCATTTTCGCGTGAAATATTTTGTGTTTCAATGAATGTTTCCAATCCCGAAAAGAGTCTAATATGCGCAAAGAAAAGGTCATCAGAATTGCTATAACCCGAAACCAGAATTTTTGCATCATTTTGAATATGGACCGTAGTGGCAACATCAAATCCGCTATTTGAGAGATTGAAAAGTGCGACTCCGTAAAACTCACCAAAAGAATCGTCAATATCACCGTTTGCAAGGAATCTCATAACAAGAAATTCAGAACCGGAATCTAAATAGTGAGTCCCGGCGACGACTATTTTCCCGTCACTTTGAAGCGCTAATGAATTTGAATAATTATCGTCTGTCATATCATACAAAGTCATACCGTATTCTCCGAAAGAATTATCGGGATATCCGTTTGGAAGGAATTTAAACAAAGCAACATCATTCCCCTCTATTCCGGTAATATGGGTCGTAACAAAGATCTTATTATCCGGTGCAACCACAAGATTTGTGGAGGGAGAGATAAGCATATCCTCCTGGTTCACGTCATCAATAATGGATATTCCACCTACACCGAACATGGGATCAAGTGTCCCGTCCGGCTTAAACTGTGCCAGTACCAGCGCATCGTAGTCGCTACCATTTCCGTTGAGAGCCATTCCCGATATTAAAATATTTCCTTCGTGGATTGCCAGTCCCCGAACGATGTCATAAGAATTTCCGTGCAAATCAACGGTAGATATTCCATCTCCCGAAAATGTATTATCCATAGTGCCATCGGTGTTTAACCTGCAAACGATTGCGTCTCCGTCTCCCCCTTGATACGTTCTGTAACCGGCAAGGACGATTCGTCCGTCCGGCTGTATTACTACGGATTGGGCTTCGGTCGAGTTGCCGGTATTTACAAGCGTATGTCCTCCCGTCCCAAAGGAACTGTCCAAGCTTCCGTCAGCGTTCATACGGCAAATGAAAAAACCGTCGGAGGAAAAATTCTCCGCATGTCCCACAGCAATATATTTACCGTCAGCTTGCTGAGCCAAGGATGTAAAATAGAATATGTCATAATCCAAATTATAAATTTGCCATCCATTTGACCCGAATGAACTGTCAAGTTCCCCATTAGGTAGAAAACGGGCAAGACAGCCTGCTATTTCATAAGTCGGTAGATATACCTTACCGGATGCAAGAATTTTTCCATCGGGGAGCAGAATGGAATGGGTAAGTTCAGCCGCAGAACCGGACCCATAGGCTTCAAGGACAATTCCGTTATTTCCAAAACCGGTGTCCAGCGTACCGGCTTGCTGCGGGAATGCAGAAAAAACGGAGAATAAGCAACTTATCAGGAGAGAAATAAATGTAAATCTTTTCATTTGTATCGATATTTTATTTCAAGGCAAAATTAGGGAAAATTTTTCAAAATTCAAAATAATGTAAAAAATCTTATAATGTGTTGATAATTAACATTTTGTGTCATGCGGATAAGGGGGGACTTCACCTTTCGAACGGATTCTTATCCGGGATATTATCCCTTTCGGGGAAAAACGGCGGAAGGTTCTACAAAAAGAATACCACCACCGTCGTACAAAGGTCCGTCATAGAGTTCCACTATGCGGTAGGCTCTCGCTTGCAGAAAGTGTTTGATTTTTTCTCCCTCCGGGAAATATTTTAGGGTTCCCAAAAAATAGACGGTATCGTTTACGATTCCCGCCGTGCCTCCGATAAATCCATAATCATAGGGAGGCAGCAATATGCCTTGGGGAGCTACATACAAGGCATCTACATTGTGTTTTTTCAATACCTTATATATGCCCTTGTCGCTGGTGATAAAAGCATCTTTCCGCAAGGCGATGGTATTGCATCTGCTATATGCTTGTGGGACGGGAATGAAGGTTTTCTCTTCGATATGCCGGAGGACGGCAGGGTCGGTATATTGCCGGTGATGGATACAATAATGCTTCGAGCAGGCGACATTGTAGGAGGTTGTATCCGGATATTTCCCTTTGCTTTGGCGAATGCCGGATTGAAATCGGATGTGTCTGTTGCGGAGAGCATCTACAAAGGGGGCAGGCGTATTGGGGGCTACAATGAGTTTATGCTGATACGCAAACATAAAGATATCCGGATGTCCGCTGATTGCCGGATATACGATTCCGGAGGTCATAAATTCCAAGACCTCAAAGTGCTTTTGTAAATTTTCCCGGGCAACTCCGGGAGCCCTCTTATCAATGATTGCAAGCACCGGTATCAGTCTTTGCGGCTACGATACTCTTCGATGGCTTTATGAATATCCGTAGTTTTAGTTAGAAAAATACCGATGTCATAGGCTTTGAGCGCTTGCTCAAAATGTTTGCCCATGTGGCTGCAAATCAGCACTTCGGCATCTTTCATAGCAGCCACTTCGCGTGCGTGGGAATGCCCGTGATGAGCGTGCTGTCCGTGATGATGGTGATGTTCGTGATGATGTTCATGAGAACCGTGCTCGTGGTGGTGTTGGTTCTCGATGGTCATTACAGGCTCGATTTTTTCGCCTTCTATTTCATAAATTTGAAAATATGTTGCCCTGCCGGTAAACTTTGCAATGCTCTTTTTGTCATCTGTGGGAACGGCTACTTTCATAATTTTTTATTTTTTAAATTATTATTTTCCTACGGGATAATACAACAAAATCAATGCTGTTAAGTTCAACATTTTATTGCAGTTTTTTTGTCAATATCCGGAGGATTGAAACAGAGAACCCCCTCTAATATTTGATAGTTAGAAAGAAATCCCGGAAATAAGATTTTATAATTTATAGGCTAACCCCACGGAGAAATTATAGGGAAGATTACGGGTAACCGCCAGATGATTTAATTCGGCATAGACGATTATTTTCTTACGGAAATAATATTCAAATCCAATTCCCGGACTCAGCCGCGGGAAAAGATAAACGTAATTTTTTTCCGTCCCCATAGTATAACTGATGTCAATCATTCTAAAATTGAAGTACGTATTAAAATGTGGCAACCTGTAAAAATCATAAAGATAAACAAATGCGAGGCTGATTCGACTATGGTTTTCTATCTCGTGCAGTTCATTGGTGTATTTGCCGTATTCAAAACCGAGTCTCAAGGCGTGTCTGGAGTTTTCGTCAAATTTTAATTTTGCTCCCATTCCCCACAAGGCAGGAGAGGAATTCAAATCGCTAAAAATGCTATAGTTAGGTTCGTTGGTGTATTGGAGATAGAAGAACAGGGCTTTCTTTTTATGACTTGCAATAGCTTCATAGTTGACATAGGAGACTCTACCTTCATTAAATGAGATGATCAACTCGGCTAAATCTTTCTCTCTATATTTCAGCGTTTTAATTTTTTTCAGAAGGATAGGGTCCGAGTCCATAAGATATCTTAATGTTCCCTTATACCGGTCGTCCTCTTTTAGATATCTCCTCCCGTCTTTTTCAATTTCAATTTCTTCTCCTTCCAGCTTGTAAACCTTGTCATCTTTTGAAACATAAAAAATACTTTTCTCAAGCATTTCCGTCTTATACAAGCTCATCTTTTCACCTTCGACAATCGCAATGAAGAGTTTATCTTCCCCTTGGAATGTGCGTCTTCGTACAAGAATGTCGGAGTTTTCAAAATATTGGATTTCCGATATCCGGTAAGTTTTTGTTGTGGAAGCAGCTAAACGGAAACGGCTTGAGGTGTAATCATAAAAAAACACATCTCCCGTAATGACTTTCCCGTCATTAAAGTGAACATCAACATTTTTCACACTTTCCTGAGCGGATAGAAAATACGATGAGAAAAGCAGAATAAGGTTCGTAAATAAAGCTGTTACAGAATATCTCATGAAGTATAGTTTGTCAAAAAATTAATGCAACCAATATTTGACAAAAGTAATACTTTTTTTATAAAGTTACATAAATTTCGTTTTTTTCTGATGCCCGTAAAAAAATCCCTTTAAAGCTATACTCTTAGTTGCCACCAACTTTTAAATCATAATGTCCGGCTAAAATTATCTTCGTTCTGCAAACAGCAGGAAGATTTAATCCCGACTATGTTCATAAAATATTGAAAAGACTTGCTACGGCTCTAACTCAAAAAAGAATTACAGCGTACCTCTTTCTTCGTATTCCTCAAATCCTTCGATGACATCTCCGACTTTAATATCATTGTAGTTTTCGATGCTCAAACCGCATTCGTAACCTTTTTTCACTTCTTTGACATCATCTTTGAAGCGTTTGAGCGAACTCAATTTGCCGGTATAGATAACGATACCATCGCGTATCAACCGTACCCGGGAATTGCGGGTAATGACTCCATCCATTACATAACAACCGGCGACCGTACCGACCTTCGTAATTTTATATACTTCGCGTACCTCGATATTTCCGGTGATACGTTCTTTGATTTCCGGTGAAAGCATCCCTTCGATAGCTTCTTTCATCTCTTCGATAGCATCGTAGATGACGGAATAGAGGCGAATATCAACTTGTTCTTTTTCAGCCATTTTGCGGGCACTCAACGAAGGCCGCACTTGGAAACCAATAATAATGGCATCGGAAGCGGAAGCTAACAAGACGTCCGAATCGGAAATCTGACCGACCCCTTTGTGAATTACATTTATTTGAACGTTTTTGGCAGATTGTTTGACCAAAGAATCGGAGAGTGCTTCGACGGAGCCGTCCACGTCTCCCTTGACGATAAGGTTCAATTCTTTGAAATCGCCCAGTGCGATACGCCTTCCGATTTCGTCCAATGTAATATGTTTTTTAGTGCGGATAGCTTGCTCACGCATGACTTGTTTCCTCTTGTTGGCAAGGTTTTTAGCCTCCCTTTCATCATCGAAGACATTGAAAGGATCGCCCGCCATAGGATTTCCGTCGAGTCCCACCATGGAAACCGGTGTGGAAGGACCTGCTTTAAGTACTCTCTGATCTCTTTCGTTGTAGAGTGCTCTGACTTTTCCGGAGTAGGGACCGGCAACGATAATGTCTCCTACTTTCAGCGTACCGTCTTGTACGAGGATGTTGGAGATGTAGCCTCTTCCTTTGTCCAAGGCAGAATCCAGTACGGTACCCTTAGCTCTTTTGTTGGGATTTGCTTTCAGCTCCAGCATCTCTGCTTCGAGCAAGACTTTATCCAGCAATTCATCCACCCCTTGTCCGGTAACAGCAGAGACTTTTTGACTTTGGTATTTTCCGCCCCATTCTTCTACGAGGATGTCTTGATTTGCCAGTTCTTCCATCACTTTTTCGGCATTGGCTGCCGGTTTATCCATTTTATTGATGGCGATAATGATAGGTACTTCCGCCATTTTAGCGTGGTTGATAGCTTCTTTTGTTTGGGGCATTACGCCGTCATCGGCGGCAACGACAATGATAACAATATCCGTTACCTGGGCACCTCTGGCACGCATAGCGGTAAAAGCTTCGTGTCCGGGAGTATCGAGGAAAGTGATATTCTTTCCGTCTTTAAGGGTTACTTCGTAAGCCCCGATATGTTGTGTGATTCCTCCGGCTTCTCCGGCAACGATATTGGAACTTCTGATATAATCCAAGAGTTTTGTTTTCCCGTGATCCACATGTCCCATGATGGTTACGACGGGGGCTCTCGGAACAAGATCTTCCGGTCTGTCTTCTTCTTCTGCCACTTCTATTTCTTGCGAGTCCACTTTGATGAAGTTTACATCATAGCCGAACTCGTCCGCTACGATTTGAATGGTCTCTGCATCAAGGCGTTGATTGATAGATACAAACATTCCCAGCGTCATACATTTTCCGATCACATCCGTAGCGCTGACATCCATCAAATTTGCCAATTCGCCGACGGTAATAAATTCCGTAACTTGCAAGACTTTTTCTTGTTCGATTTGAGCCTGCAGTTCTTGTTCGTATTTTTCGTGAATCTTTTTCCGCTTTTCTCTTCTGAGTTTAGCCCCTTTGTTTTTCCCTTTGCTGGTAAGTTTGGCTAAGGTGTCCTTAATTTGTTTTTGGACATCCTCTTCGGATATTTCTTTACGTTCGATCTTTTTCTTACCTTGTTTTTTACGGGTATGGGCTTTTCCGGAGGATCTGAGATTTTCCGGAGTAACCTTACTCTTGTCAATACGGGGGCGTTTTTTCTTCTTTTTCTTTTCCTCTTTGAGTTTCTTCCAGTGGGATTCTCCTTTTTTGGGTTTTTTCTCTTCTTTGAGTTCGATGGAACCGAGCACTTTTGGTCCGGTAAGTTTTTCCGCATGTGCACGGATGACGTGATCTTCTTTTC
>WFZU01000138.1 GCA_015489405.1 Bacteroidales bacterium | reverse complement strand
TTGTTCTTGAACATTATAGCCTAGACTCCCGACTTTATGGACAGACACTATTTAGAGCCTATCTATAATGTCCAATAAAGCGTTACGCTCATACTCAAAACTTCATTGACAGAAGTCAACACTTTACACCCCCTACTTTATCGTCATCGATTGCACTATCCGGGTTGTTTCCAACATATTGTGCAAATCAATTTTCACCTCTTCTCCTTCCACAATGGAAAGATAAAAAGCTTTCAGTTCTCTTTCAAATATAAGTGCAGGCGGTTCGTATTGAAAATCTTGCGTAGCAATCCAGACCTCTTCCTTCCCGGATTTTCGAAACTGAAATGCACTCTCCCCCGTGGCAGGTAAATCCAATTCTTTTGGATTCACAAAACTCTGTATCTCCAGATGTCGCGACAAAAGGTCCAAAGAAACAATCATATCCTTGTGTACAAATCTTATCGTATCGCTATCTTCCTTCGCGATAGAGCCGGCAATCATATTAGCTACACAAGCACTGTCGAATTGCATCTTAAGGCTCAACAGACGGCGATCCCTCAAAGGAATAGATATCCCGTCTCCCCATGATTTCCGCACATTCGCTTTCATTAAACTAAGCAACAACTGTATGCGCTCAAACAAGCGACCTTCAATCTCCGTACCATTGAGCGAAGGCAGATTCTGAACCGACTCAATAAAAAGGGGGAAATGAATATAAGGCAAGACGGAAGACACCGGAGCATAATAGCGTTCTTTCAAATGCGCCTGAACAACAACTCCCGCCTCCTCTTGCAGGTCAAGCAAATAAGGAGATACCGGAACCAGATGCATTGACGTTGTAACGATAAACAGATGCTTTCCCTTTTTTATAATCTCAGCAAACAATCCGGGATTTTCTTTCTCATCACTTATCCACACGACCCCTTCCACTTCATCCAACATTTCATCCCGGGTGGAAAACAAGTTTAACTTATATTGTTCTGACAAATGGTGCCCTGTTTCCGGTTCCTCACAATAAATCCCCGAAACCTGAAAACGTTTCAATTTTTTAAGCACCTGAATACTTTCTCCGGTATATTCGCCTGTACCGGCTATTCCCATCTTAAGAACAGGATTCTTTTTCATAAATTATGTACTGTTTTTTTATTTTTTTTACAAAAGTAGGAAGTAAAATTGGTAATTTTGCTGCCTGAAAAAAATGTTATAAACGTTTTACGGTTAATAATGACCCCCGTTATATGGAAGACAACTACAGACACAAAGGACTGCGTAACAAGCTGATAGAAAAACTAATTGAAAAAGGAATAACCGACGAGAAGGTATTATCGGCGATTCGTTCCGTCCCCCGGCACTGGTTTATGGACTCCTCGTTTTTACAATTTGCTTATGAGGATAAAGCATTTCCGATAGGTTCGGGACAAACCATATCCCAACCCTATACGGTCGCTGTTCAAACTTCCCTGTTAAACATTAAAAAAGGAGATAAAGTATTGGAAGTAGGCACCGGTTCGGGCTATCAATCCTGTGTTTTGATAGCTTTGGGCGCTAAGGTGTATACCATTGAAAGACAACGCAAACTCTATCTGAAGACAAAAGAATTTATGCAAAAGATCGGTTATCGTGTAAAATATGCCACCTATGGTGACGGGTTTCTCGGCTTGCCGGCTTTCGCCCCTTTTGACAAGATTATCGTAACGGCGGCGGCTCCGGTCATTCCGGAAGCACTGAAAGAGCAATTAAAGGTTGGAGGCGTGCTTGTTATTCCCACCGGAGAGGGAACGCAAAAGATGCTCCGCCTTACTAAAACAGACGAACATAATTTCGAGACAGAGGAATTTGGGGATTTTAAGTTTGTTCCCCTTTTAAGAGGGAAAGCCGACGATTAATTATAGTCTGTCTATAATGTCCAATAACTGCGTTACGCTCATACTCAAAACAGTCATTTACAAAAGTCAACTCCTTGGTTTTGAGTATTTCGCAAGCCTTGTTCTTGAACATTCTAGCTCAGACTCTTGACT
>WFZU01000137.1 GCA_015489405.1 Bacteroidales bacterium | reverse complement strand
GGTATTTACTTCAAAAATGTAGAGCCGGACAGGAAACTACGAACATAAAAAATATTCTTATTGAAAGAAAAGGATACATACCGGATATTGTATGAGAATGCGCCTTTTGTCGTCATGGTTCTCAACGAAAAAGGAGTAGTGGAAGAAGTAAACCCCGCACTTACTGCTTGGCTGGGATATGAGGCTTCCGGTTTTACAGGAAAAAGTTTTGAAAAACTGCCGGGCTTGCTCCATTTCATTGACTATTCGACTATAGTCGAAAATGATGCTACATTTTATATTAGCTTTCAACATATTGATAAACAAGTAAAAACGGGTAAAGTAAGTAAGAGAAACATTTACCGTAACGGCATTCGTACAAAAACAATAATGTATATTCAAGATATTAGCGAACTCATTACGGAAAAACACAAACAGCGATTGCTCAAACAATTTATTGTCAACATCTATAATTCGTCCTCCAAGACGATTATTATCCTTGATGACCGGAATGTTATCGTAAAAATCAATGATAATGCCATCCGTTTGTTATCCCGGAAGCGAAAAGAGGTCTTGGGACAACCCATCTCCAAATTTATCCCCCTGAACGAAGAGGAGTTATCCGCCTTGCGGCAAAATGTTATGGAGCCGGAGCACATAGAATCGGTAGTGCAAAAAGATAAAATGGAAGACACGCCGGTACTCATTAAAATTTCTAAAATTCACAACCGGGGCGAAGTATTTTCTTTCTTATGTATTTTGGACATTACAGACCGGAAAAATATAGAAAACCAATTAAAGAAAAGTGAGGAAAAATTCAGGCAACTCACTGAGAATACAGATGAAGCCTTCTGGATAGCCGGCGAAAACGGGACGGATCATATTTCTTATATAAGTCCGGCTTATGAAAAAATCTGGGGACTATCCCCGGAATACTTGTACGAACATCCGGAAGTATGGAAAGAATCAATCTATGCAGAAGACCGGGAATACGTGGATATACAACTGAAAAGATTTTTCAAAAAGAAACGGAAACTCGACATCAAATACCGTATTACCCACAGGGACGGAAGCCTCCGCTGGGTTTGGAACAAAGGCTTTTTTATACAAAAAGACTCCGGAAGACACAGGCAAGCCGCCGGCATCATTCAAGATATTACACTCCAGCAGTATATGCAAGATGCCCTCTTGGAGACCACCAACAAATATAAAAACCTTTTTGAATTGGTCAGCGAGGCTATCCTTATTGTTCACCCTCAAACATTCGGAATCATTGATGCTAACAAGGCTGCCTGCGAAATGTATCAACTCGAGTGCGATGAGTTGCCGGGAAAACGTATTACGGACTTTGCCATTCACCCCGGAGAGATGAAAAAGGGGCTGCTGCCCTCCTCCAAAAAAGAAGAGATACGCACCTATCATAAGACGGGAAAGGGAGAAATTTTCCCCGTAAGCGTCCTCACTACCCGGATTAGAATTGAAAATAATGACTATCTCCTGTGTTCGGTCAGGGATATCAGCAGCCAAGTCGAAAACGAGAAGAAGATTCTCAATGCCATACTCAAAGCAGAGGAAAGAGAGCGAAAGCGGATTGCCGCTAATATTCATGACGATATAGGTCCGGTCTTATCCGGCATTATGATGTACGTGAATAAAATTGCTAACGAAAACACTTCCGGAAGTCAAAAAGAGCAATTGAAAGCCTATCTTGAGGATATGATTAATAAAACCATCAAACACATCAAAAATATTTCCATAAGCCTTATGCCGAACCTGCTTTCGGAGTTTGGACTCCCGAAAGCCATCAACAATTTCTGCCGGCAAATAAACTCCTTGAATGATGTCCGGGTAAATTTTTATTACAACGAAAATTTCAGATTGGAAGAAGATCTTGAAATAAACTTGTACAGGATTCTTATTGAGCTGATAAACAACTCATTAAAACATTCCGGAGCTAAAAACATTGTCATCGATTTGAACAAAACAGAGAGCGAACTGCGGATAGATTTCAGGGATGACGGCAAAGGCTTTGATTTCCGTAAATCATTGCGAAAAAACACCGGATTGGGCTTGCGCAATATCGTTAGCAGAATACATACTATCCACGG
>WFZU01000136.1 GCA_015489405.1 Bacteroidales bacterium | reverse complement strand
GAATTAAACTTCTCATTTCTAAAAAAAATAACATTGCCCCTTTTGGTTTTGATTTTTTTCATACTTTTACGCCGTTGTATATAAAAACATGAATATTATGAGTAAATTTGATGATGTAGTAAAAAAAGCTGAAGAACAATTAGCAAAAGTGGGCATCAAAAATGTTGATGAAACCCTATTGAGAGCAGTTGCAAAATCACAAGGTCCATCGATTTATTTAAAAGATGCCTCTTTGGTGTCTTGTAGTGACCAAACCGAACTGGACCGTGTTATTAACAATTTTGTGAAGAGAAAATTAGATGTTTCCGACGAAGGAGCTATTGATAAGGCTATCAAATCTGTATGTGAAACATTTAAGCCCGTAAGACAAAAAATGCGTGTTGCTTTCTATTATGCTTTGGTGAAAGAATTAAAGAAAGAATCCGCATTTTAGTATTGAGAATTGTATTAGTACAAAAAAAGAGGTTCCAATCCGGAACCTCTTTTTTTTATAAATGTTTTTGCTTTATCCTGACTACAAGTTTTTCAATACATCATCATAGTCCGGTTCGTCCACAATTTCCGGTACTTGCTGGGTATATGTAACTTTTCCGTCAGCATCTATCACCACCACGGCACGGGAATGAAGACCGGCGAGCGGACCGTCCACAATTTCCACACCGTAATCTTTTCCAAAACTTCCGTTTTCGTAGTCCGACAAGGTTATCACATTATCCAAACCTTCTGCACCGCAGAAACGTGCTTGTGCGAATGGTAAATCCCGGGAAATACACAATACTTTCACATCGTCCCTTTCGGATGCCAGTTGATTAAACCGCCTTACGGAAGCAGCACAAGTGGGAGTGTCCAGACTCGGGAAAATGTTGAGTACCAATCTTTTCCCATCGAAATCTCCCAAGCCCTTGCGGGACAAATCACCGGCTACCAATCTAAATTCAGGAGCTTGAGAACCTTTTTCCGGTAAAGTACCGATAGTATTTACCGGATTTCCTTTTAATGTTATTTTTGCCATAATATTCCTTTTTTAATGTATAGACCTATAAAGGAAATGCAGCCGGAATTGTTCATTAGATAACAAAAAAATTTGTTTGTAAAGAAAATGCTTGGATTTCCCTGACCGTTGAAATAATTTTTATGGATACGGAACTTATTGAACCCAGAAACTGCGCCTGATGGTTGCTCCGTCTTCTGTTTCCAATCTCATCAAATATACTCCCTCCTCAAAATTATCAACATCTATATGAATCTCTTTCGAAGTGATATTTTTTTGTAGTAATACACTTCCCAATATATTGTAAATCTGTATGTTATGTATGGGTAATTTGCTGTTTATCATGATTTTATGATGTGCCGGATTGGGGAAAATACGGATATTTTCTTTCAAAGTATTCGAACCGGTACGTGTTGGGAAAATGCCCAGACTTTCTATGTAATAGCTTATGGTATCCACTTTCGCCGGATAAATATTATCCCAAGGAATAGATTTGTCCGGTCGAATTAGAATAGTCGTTGGAGTGGCACTGACACCATATAAATCGTGAAAAATATAATACCCGTTGCCTTGTGTCCCGCTGAGATAGGGGAACTCCCAATTGTATTCGTTGCCAAATTCGGTAACACCGGCATTGTCCACATCCTTATTGATAGCCATTACAAACAGTTCGGCTTGATTTTGTCCGTATTTATCATAAATGGTATCAATGGAGTTTGCATACAGATGACAAGTGGAACAAGCATCGGAAAAAAAGTAAATCATCACGGTTTTCCCTTCTTCCAACAGCGGAAAGAGCGAAATCGTCTCTCCGGAAGGTGTTTTTCCCGTGAAATTAACAGCGGTATCAATAGACACTTGGGCTTTGAGCCCAATGCTGAGCAAAATACATAACAGTCCGATTAAATTTTTCATAAATATTGTATTAAATTGAATAAAAGATGTTTATGACGATTTTGTTTTGTGTTGAAAATAATGGGCTTCCAATTCTTTGGACATTTTGATAGAGTTCTTTGCCCATTGAAGAAGAATATCCGTTTTTTCTTCCGGAAGGAGTTCCCACCGGACATCCTTGCGGCGTATTTTCTCAACCAGATGATGCAAGATGATAGCAGCGGAAACCGAGATGTTGAAACTTTCCGTAAATCCATACATCGGAATTTTGACATACATATCCGCATGTTGCAAAGCTTCCGGGCTAAGTCCTTTAAGTTCCGTGCCGAAAACCAGTGCCACTTTGTTGTCCAGCGGCAATTGATCCAGGTCATAATCATCTTTGTGTGGTGTGGTTGCCACAATTTTATAACCCTGACGGCGGAGTTTGTCGAAGGTGTGCAAAGTGTTGTCTTCAGCTTCGCTGTAATGATAGAGATTCAACCATTTGGATGAGCCCAAAGCCACATCGGGATTTACCCTGTAAGGAATTTTGTCATCGATAATATGCACATCCTGCACTCCCATCAGGTCGCAGGTTCGCAGTACTGCACTTGCATTATGGGGCTGGAATATATTTTCCAAAACGACCGTAACATATCGTGTTCGGTTGGCTATCACCCGATCGAAAGTGTTTTTTCGCGCATCGCTCACATATTGCATCAAAAAATCAAGCAATCCTTTTTTCTGTTCCAGAGTTAAACTCATAAGAGATAATTTTTTGTAAAATTAAAAAAAATAAATAAATAGATGCTTGTATCTGAAAAAAAATTACTTTTGCAGCCAAATTTGAAATAACATGGGAAAAAATAAAAAACAGGAAAGTTATAAGGCTGCCGAAGAGCAATTTGTGGCAGTAGAAGAGGCTTTGACTAAGACGGAGCTTTTTATTGAGAAAAACATGAAATCCCTAATCATCGGCTTTGGCGTTATTGTATTGCTGGTGGTTGCCTATTTTTCTTACGACCGTTTTGTCGCGAGTCCGAGGGAAGCGGAAGCCGAAAATGCTATCTTTATGGCACAGAAATATTTTGAGAAAGACTCTCTGAATATTGCTCTCAACGGAAGTGGTGATTATGCCGGGTTTTTGGAAATAATGGATGAGTATTCCGGTACCAAAGCCGGGAATTTGGCGAAATATTACACCGGATTGATCTATTTTAAGCAAGGAGAATTGGACAAAGCAGTTGAGATTTTTGATGATTTCACCGTGGATGATCATATTGTTTCCAGTATGGACATCGGGGCAATCGGGGACATTTACATGCAAAAAGGTGATATGGATAAAGCCTTAAAGTATTATCAAAAAGCCATTGACAAGAATGATAATGATTTCATAGGTCCTATTTATCTGCAAAAAATAGGTTGGATCTATGAGCTTAAACAGGATTGGGAAAATGCGATTAAAACGTTTAAGAAAATTAAAAGCGAATATCCCAAATCTATGGAAGCAAGAAATGTAGAAAAAAATATTGCAAGGGCAGAAGCTAAATTGGGAAAATAAATGATTCCGCTTTTGCGAAAATATCATAAGCCTGCCCGAAAGCAGGCTTTTTTTGTAGAAACGGTTTGATGAATGATTCCCGAATAGCTGGTTGTTTTTGGAGCATAAAGGGAAGGTTTTTCGTCTTTCGGAAATGACAAAAATGAAAAAGAATGAATAAAGCACGTATTGTATTTATGGGGACACCGGATTTTGCGGTAGCTTCTCTCAAAGCCTTGCTGGAGGCGGAAATGAACGTGGTAGCTGTAATTACCGCTCCCGACAAACCGGCGGGAAGGGGGAAAAAAATAAAAGCCTCTCCCGTAAAGCTTTTTGCCTTGGAGCATCACTTGAAACTACTCCAGCCGGCAAATCTCAAAGATCCGGCATTCATTGAACAACTGAAAGCTTTAGAACCGGATATCCAAGTGGTCGTTGCTTTCAGAATGTTGCCTAAGGTGGTTTGGGAAATCCCGCATTTGGGAACATTCAATCTGCATGCCTCACTCTTGCCGCAATACCGGGGAGCCGCGCCCATCAACCGGGCAATTATGAATGGCGAAAAAGAAACCGGCGTAACTACTTTTCTGATTGACGAAAAAATAGATACCGGAAGGATTCTCTTTCAGGAAAAAGAAATTATCCGTCCGGAAGATACTGCCGGCAGTTTGCACGACCGGCTTATGGAAAAAGGCGCCCGCTTGGTCGTAAAAACGGCTATTGCGCTGCAAAATAATACGGTTACGCCAATGGAACAGCTATCCGGAAAAGACACAATGCTCCGGACTGCTCCCAAAATTTTTAAAGATGATTGCCGGATTGATTGGAGCAGGACCGCACCCGAAATATACAATTTTATCCGGGGACTTTCTCCCTATCCGGGTGCTTTTACATACCTTATCGATCCCAAAGGAAAAACATATTTGTGTAAAATCTATGAAGTTGCATTGCAAATGAAGCAAAACAAGGAGGCTCAAACACTTGAAAAAAACAGGCTCGTAGTGCATAATTCATCGGTAAAAGTTGAACTGAAAGACGGATTCATTGTGATAAAGACGTTGCAATTGGAAGGACGCAAAAAGATGCCTGCCGGAGATTTCCTTAGAGGAACCAATAATTTATTACACTGGAATATCGATTTTGAGTATATAGTTTCTCGTAAATAATTTATTTTTCTCAATTTTGCTATTAT